>NZ_JBFCVL010000002.1:300000-587754 GCF_040712075.1 Fodinicurvata sp. EGI_FJ10296 | reverse complement strand
TGTCGCGCATGCCGGATGCCGTGGCTTGCATTTCCGTCGCGGCGGCAGAGACACCGTCGACGATGGCGCCGACATTGGACTGGAACTGGTCGGCCAGGGTCAGACGGGCCTGGCGACGCTCCTCGGATGCCCTTTCCCGCTCGTCCGCCGCGCGCTTGTTGGCGTCTTCGACCTCGATCGCGGTCCGGCGGAAAACCGCCAGCGAGCGGGCCATGCCGGCGATCTCGTCGCGGCCGCGCTCGTCGATCGCGACGTCGAGCCGGCCATCGGCCAGATCGTTCATCGATGAGGCAAGGCCGGTCAGGCGCCGGACGATCGACCGGCCGACATACAACCACGCAATCAGCGCCGATACCAGTACGCCCGCCACCGCGATCGCCACCAGAAGCAAACGGCTTTGACCAAGGAGATCGGTTGCGGCGGTCGCCGCCTCCCGTGTCCGTGAATGCACCGTTTCGGTCAGTGAAGTTGCCGTATCCGCAAGACTGGCCGCAGTCGCCTGCTCCTGCTGTCGCATGGCCAGAATCTCCGCAGCCATCGCGAGGCGATTGTCACGTTGCGAGAATATGCTGTCGGAACTCATTCCTTCACTGATGATGGCTTGCGCCGGGCCGGCAAAGTCCGAAATATCGCCGTCCTCGCCCAGAACGGCCAGGTTTTGGCCGATCGCGCTGGCGAGCATGGAAAACCGGATCTGAAGATCGCCAAGCCGCTCCGGGTCGGCGGTTACGGCCGCCTCGTTCAGCAGGCCGGCGATCAGATTGGCGTCGGCGACGATGTCCTGAAGCGCCTGAACTTCGCGGATCTGAACCGATAGCATGCGATCGATGAGGGAATCGGCTTCCTGGCTCAGATGACGGCCCGCCGTTTCCATCGACTGTCGCGCCTCGCCCATCAGCCGCTCCAGCGTGTCGAGGACGCTGGCGCTGCCGGTCTGCAAGTCTTCGGTCGCGTCTGCCAGAAAAGCGATATTGTCGTAGGAATAGTTGCCGTCGAGATAGGACATCCGGACATCGAACAAGGTCGGATCGCTTTCCGACGATCCGAAGGCCAGCAACCGATCCAGACCCATGTCCAGAAACAGCTGGTCGGCTCCGGCGTCCAGACCCGGCCGGGCTTCTTCGATTCGGGCTGCGATTTCCAGGAACCGTTCGCGATGCGTTTCGATTTCGGTCGGAGTTCCCGCCTCGATCGCCTGCTGCAGCACGGCCGCGGCAAGGATTACGTCACCACGAATCTGCAGGACGGTCATCAGATTGTCGGCAGCGGTTCCGGTCACATCCTCGACCGCCGTTTGAATATTCGTCCTCAGGTCGTCAGCGAACGACACCATCGACTCCCGTGAGGCGTTCAGGCGGGGCGTAATGGCGCTCAGGAATGCGTCATGGGCATCGCGAATCGCTCTGGTGCGGGAAGCCGTCCGCTCGTCCACGGCGATGCGTTCCTTGACGATATCGGCATGATGGCGGGCGCCAGCGAGCATGGTATCCAGATGTTCCCGCATCTCGTCGATTGCCGGATCCGGGCCGAAGCTGGATTCGAGGTTGTCAAGGCGGCCTTGCATTGCCGTTGTCTCGTCGGTCATGGCCGTGACCAGTTCATCGACCCTGCCGGGGTCGCTCATGTCGGACACATCGAGGGCCCTGTTGATGAAAGCGGCGCTTTCGGTGGCGACGTGCTGTGCGGTCGCGATGGACGGCAGGCCCGTTTGCGTGATTCCGCCAAAGGCGTTTTCGGCCGATTGAAACGAGTGAATGGCCACGGCCGACGCTGCCACGGTCATGGCTGTTACCGCCGCGAAGGCCATCATCAGCTTTCCGCGGAGGCCGATGCCCCTGCGGGTCGACATGTTGCCCGTCTTCGTATCGCCCGTCTTCGTATCACCTGTCTTCGTATCGGCCGTCGATGTCTTACCGGTCGTCGTATGAAGTGCGGGCTCCGGCGAACCGGCGTATGAGGGGTCGATTTTTGCCTGGGAACTGGAAGCCCCGTCTGCCGACGGATCGATGGCCATACCGCAATATCCTCGCCGCAATCGTTGCCTTCCCGGCCATACGAACGATGCTCGGGCAGCCGGAACGATAAAAGCGAATGATGAACCGCAGATTAATCGGAATGCGTGTCGAGTTCGGTCGAGATCGCCGTGACGCGCGCGGCCAGCCGATGCAATGCCGTGTTGGTTATCCCCGCCGCCGTCAGATGGGCAACCGTGTTGAGGAGGTAGTCGGCATTGGGGCCGTTCTGTCCGCGGCGGGTTGCGATGAGCGTTGCGGCCGTGTCCGGAGAAAGTTCGGGACAATACTGTTGATGATCGCGATCGACCACGAAGGTGGATGCATCGATGACGCTGTGTTCATGATTCCAGTCTGGTGCCGAAGTGATCCGCAGCCGGACTTCGGTCGGGCGATAAACGCCGTTCACCATTTCCCGGTCCCAGAGATATTGCAGGGCCAGCGGTTTGTCCTCCGGCGCGATCTTGAAGGCTACGCCGCGGCATGATCCGCCGCGGTCGAGCCCCAGAACGAGGCCGGGAGCTTCCGGCGTACCACGATAGCGAAAAGAGTAGACGCAGAAGCGCCGGTGGTAGCCGTACAAGGTGGCGTCGCGGCGGTCGACGAAGCGAAATCCCGGATTCCACATAAGGGATCCGTAACCGAACACCCAGACGGGTTCACCGGAACGATGAGGTATCTGGTGTGTGCCAAATGGAGAAGGCGGCAGACCCGTATCTGAGGGTGGCGGATCGGAAAGTGCTGCGTCGTCGGCAATCATGCTCGGTTGATAGCACAGCTCGGCAGTCGGTCCGATGGCTTTTTGCGATTCCGGCTCCGCCGCTTCGCGCTGCAATGCGGCGGACCGGTGTCGGGCGGCTGGCCTGCGCATGCAGGGCCGCCTTGAATTATCGACGCCGCCGTGGTCCATTCGCCGGGAAAAAAAGGATACCGGACCCGAACATGCAACGATTTCTGATCGCCGTCGTCGCGCTTATCGCCGTACTGGGCGCGGCCTATACGGGCGCCTGGTATTATGTCGCGTCCATGGCGCGCAGCGGACTGGAGACAGTGGTTGCGGACCAGAGCCGGTTTGGCGTCAGTGCCTCCTACGACAATTTCCAACGGTCGGGATTCCCCTCATCCCTTCGGATCGACGCCGACAATCCATCGGTCGAGGGACCCAACGGCATCCGCTGGGAAGGTGACGCGATCGCCGTAGAAGCCCGGAACTGGTGGCGCCGAAACGTTGATGTCCATCTGATCGGCGGTCATTCCCTGACCATCCCGGAAGACTATCCGCTGGTGGCGACGACCGAGTCAGGCAGGGCTTCGTTCCATGTTTCCTGGACCGGAGACGTGCCATCGGCATCGGCCGTGCTGCAGAATGTCGAAGTCGAGACGGATCAGTTGCCCGCGCCGTACAATTTTTCCGACGTTTCCACCGATCAGTTGGCCATTCTCGGCGAACTGATCGATCAGAATACCGATGGCATCGAAGATCTGCATCTTCAATTGGATGCCACGCAGATCGGTTTGACCTCGTCCCCCTTCGGCGAACTGGGTAACAGTATTGAACGCGCCGGCATAACCGGGATGGTTTCCGGACCGCTGCCGCGCCGAAGATGGTCGGCGGACGACATCGTCGCGTGGCGCGACGCGGGCGGTCAGGTGAGAATCGATCGGGCGCACCTTATCTGGGGGCCGGTCACGATCGAGGCCGACGGCGATTTGACGCTGGATGCCGCCTTGCAGCCGCGCGGGCGAATCAATGTTCGGGTCGAAGGGTATGAAGTTCTGCTGGACATGATGGAAGAACGCGGCGTGCTTGAGGGCCGGCAGGCGACCATGGCCCGCGTCGGCCTGCAGATGATGGCGGGGCCGCCGAATGAAGACGGGCGAAGCGTGCTGGAAGCCCCGATCACAATCCAGGATCGCCGCGTTCAGATCGGCCCGGTCCAGATAGCGACATTGCCGGAGATCGAATGGCCGGGACTCTAGTGCACTTTTGAGACCATTTCCTGTTCAGGCCTGATTGGCGTCGATGATACCGCGGCGGATAGCGCGCGTGCGGGTGAACAGTTCGTGCAACTTGTCGGCTTCTCCCCATCGAATGGCCCGTTGTAACGCGGTCAGGTCTTCCGAGAAACGCTGGCACATTTCCAGCGTCGCCTCTCGATTGGACAGGAAGATATCGCGCCACATTGTCGGATCGGACGCAGCGATACGCGTGAAGTCGCGAAACCCCGATGCCGAGAACTTGATCACGGCTTCTTTTGTCGACTCCTCAAGATCGACGGCTGTTCCGACGATTGTGTAGGCGATCAGATGCGGCAAGTGAGATGTTATGGCCAGGACCTTGTCGTGGTGTTCGGCGTCCATCACCTCGATCATTGCGCCCATGCTGGTCCAGAATTCCGACAGCCGGTCGACGGCCTCGGCGCTGGTCCCTTCCGGCGGCGTCAGGATGCACCATCGACCCTTGAACAGATCGGCAAAGCCGGAGTCGGGGCCGGAATGCTCGGTACCCGCAATCGGATGGCCTGGAACAAAATGGACGCCGTCGGGGACGAACGGGCCGACATCCTTGATGACGGTGTGCTTCACCGAACCGGCATCCGTCAGCACCGCCCCCGGTTTCAGGTTCGGTGCGATGCGCTCGGCCAGTTCAGCGAAAGTGGAAAGCGGTGTGCACAACATCACCAGATCGGCGCCGGCAACCGCTTCGGCCGGATCAGCGACAGCCCGGTCCACAAACCCCAATTCGACTGCCCGCGCCATGGTTTCCGGTGATCTGGCAGTGCCCACGATCTCGTCGACCAGTCCGTCACGCTTCGCGGCCCAGGCCACGGACGAGGCGATCAGGCCCAGTCCGATCAGGCAGAGCCGCGGGAATATCGGCTTCGATGTGCCGGGCACCTTACCGGATGTGGTCTCGGCGACCGCGGTCCGGGCTATGTCATCACTGGTCATCAATCAACTTCCGGTATCCGGGGTTATCCGGTTGCGGCCTGTCCGGCCCCGGCCATGACGGTACGCATGGCTTCGATCACCGGGCGCATCTCGTCCTCAAGGCCAATGCCGATTCTCAGGCAGGTGGGAAGGCCGTAGGCACCCATCTGGCGCACAAGGATGCCTTGGTCCTTCAGGGCGATGCGGGCGTCTTCGGCCGAGATGCCGGGAATGCCGGCAAAATCCACCAGCAGGAAGTTGCATACGCTCGGATGCACTTTCAGGCCGAGATCGGACAGCGCGGCAGCGGTCCAGTCACGCCACTGTTCGTTGTGCGCCCGGCTGCGCTCGATGAAGTCGGTGTCCCTGATTGCGGCTTCGCCCGCCTTCTGGGCCGGTAGCGAGACGTTGAACGGCCCGCGAATGCGGTTCAGGATGTCAGCGATACCCGGCGGGCAATAGGCCCAGCCGAGCCGCAGCGCGCTCAGGCCGTATATTTTGGAGAATGTCCGCGTCATGACGACGTTGGTTGTGCTTTCGGCCAGTGCGGCGCCAGCGCTGTAGTCGGGCGCGTCGACGTATTCGGCATAGGCCGCGTCGATGACCAGCAGAACATGCGCCGGCAGGCCGGCATGCAGTCGTTCGATTTCCGCTGTCGACAGATACGATCCGGTGGGATTGTTCGGATTGGCGATGAAGACGATCCTGGTGCGGTCGGTGACGCTGGCAAGAACCAGGTCGACATCGGCTTTCAGTCCCGGCTCCGGCGCCGCGACCGGTGTGGCGCCGCATGCCATCGCGCTGAGCGGATACATCAGGAACCCGTGCCGGGAATAAAGCACTTCGTCCCCGGGACCGGCGTAAGCGCGTGTCAGCAGAGCGATCAGTTCGTCCGATCCGGCACCGCAGACGATCTGATCGACATTCAACCCATGGATTTCGGCGATCGTTTCACGAAGCGCAGTCGATCCACCGTCGGGATAGCGGTGAAGTTCGGCAGCTGCGACTTCGTAAGCCGCCTTGGCTGCCGGACTTGTGCCCAACGCCCCTTCGTTCGAGGCAAGCCGGATCAACCGCTTGGCGTTGGCGCTGCTTTCGCCGCCGACATAAGGGGTAATCTCCAGAATGCCGGGGCGCGGCGTCGGCCCAGTGTTCATTGGACCTGTGGTCATCGTGTCACCTGATTCTTGCACTGTGGCCTGTGGCGTTTCAGCGCCGGGGTTAGCGTCGCCGGGATCAGCGTCAGACGGACGGCGCCGATTTGTCCGGCTCCAGATCGATCGGAACGGCGTATCCACCGATAGCGGCAATTCGCAGTACCCGGTTGTCCAGCGCCTGTTCAATCTTTGTCAGGGCGGCATCGCCATCCGGTACGAAGCCTTCGACCTCGATCAGGTGGAGTGGCTGGGCCCGCTCGCGGTCCGTCGCCGCGCTCCAGAATGCCGAGGGAGTCAGTCCGGTACGGACGATGGCATCCTTCAGCCGCGACCGGCTGATGTCCTCGGACAACTCGATGGCAATAAAACTCCGGTCGTCGCCGCTGGACTCGTGCGGAACGCGTCCGATCGCGAGCGCCCTAGCGCCGCCGCCGTTGCGGTCGCTTTCGACAAAGGGAAGCCGGGCCACGATGGTCGGCGTTTTCGGATCGCGCGACAGCAGCGAGCCCCACCAGGGTGACGGATCGTTGTCCTCCGGCCATGGCACCACACCGATGGTCGCATCACGATCCATCACGGCGCGGACACAGGGCATCGGAGTCCGCATGACGCGAATCGGGGTGCAGCTACCGAAATGGTCGCGGGCGATGTCCCATACCAGGTGTTCGCCTTCCGCGACGCAGGCGGCCACCGAGAACGGTCCTTGAATCCGTGTGTAGCCCGAGATCATCTCACGCCAGATGCGCAGGAGCACGGGCAGCGGAAAAGCGCCACGGTGGCGTTCTGTCAGTCGCCGCAAGATCAGTGCTTCCCGCGCGGGCCGGAACACGACCGGTGGCGCGTCCGGCATTGATCCGGCCTCTGCATGAGGGGCGCCGGAAGATGAGTTGTCGTCATCGCTGGCGGGCCCGCGGGACGTTGCCGATGTCTTGACGTCGGCAATCCGCTGCACCACCGACGCCCGCTCCATCAGCAGCGAGTGTATGCGGTCGTCGATGCCGTCAATTTCGTCACGCAGACTTTCAAGCGAATCCGCGACATTCTCGGTCGGTGTCGACATGGCTTCATCCGGCATCGGGTATTTCATAGGGCGTCGGTTCCAAGTCGCCGGATATCGATCTTCGGCGCACACCACGGGCGTAACGAATAATCCTCCCCACGGCTAAAATCAAATCCCCGTTTCGTCATTTTTCCATGTCTCGCCGCGGAAGCGGCCGCTCGACCCCCGACGGCTTCCGGTTCTGGCGACGGAGAAGACAAGCAGTGAGCGTGTCGGTCCCGGCAAATTCGCCAAATTAGCCGGATTCGCCCAACATGGGGGGCTGGCAGCGGTGACGGGAATCCGAGATCGTTGACAGGCGCACCTCACCGGGCATAGCTATTGGTTCCCCGTCCCATCGTTCATCAGTCCCAGAGGGTGGCTCCGTTCGAATGACCGTCGCCCGCACGGAAGATCACGACAGCGCCGTGACATCCGCCACCGACCATCAGGATTTGCCCGGGCAGTCGGTAACGCTGGCGGCATCGTCACCGATGCAACTCGACAATGGTGGCGAGATCGGCCCGTTCCGCATGGCCTTTCAGACCTATGGCCGGCTGAACGAGGATAGAAGCAATGCCGTACTGGTGTGCCATGCTCTCACCGGCGACCAGTTTGCCATGGACAGTCACCCGATAACCGGAAAACCGGGCTGGTGGTCGATGATGATCGGCCCCGGCAAGCCCATCGACACTGAACGGTATTTCGTGATCTGTTCCAACGTACTGGGTGGTTGCATGGGCACGACCGGACCGCAGGACATCGATCCGGCTACCGGTAAACCCTATGGCACCGACTTTCCGATGATCACCATCGGCGACATGGTCCGGGCTCAGAAGCTGCTGATCGACCATCTGGGCATCGACAAACTGCTGGCGGTGCTGGGTGGGTCGATGGGTGGCATGCAGGTTCTTCAATGGGCGGTGGACTATCCCGAACGGGTTTGTGCCGTCCTGCCGATCGCAGCGGCGGCGCGGCATTCCGCCCAGAACATCGCGTTCCACGAGGTCGGGCGCCAGGCGATCATGGCCGATCCCGAATGGCACGGCGGCGATTATTACGCCCACGGCACCAAACCGCAGCGCGGGTTAGCGGTCGCGCGAATGGCGGCGCATATCACTTACTTGTCGGAGGCCGCGCTTCACCGGAAATTCGGGCGGAATCTGCAGAATCGTCAGGATCTATCATTCGGTTTCGACGCCGATTTCCAGGTCGAAAGTTATCTTCGGCATCAGGGCTCTACTTTCGTCGACCGGTTCGACGCGAACTCGTATCTCTACATCACCCGGGCGATGGATTATTTCGATCTATCGCGCGATCACGGTGGCATTCTGTCGCGCTGTTTCATGCGCACGCCGGTCCGGTTCTGTCTCGTGTCGTTTTCCAGTGACTGGCTGTTCCCGACATCGGAAAGCCGCGCCATCGTTCACGCCCTGAATGCCGTGGCCGCGAATGTCAGTTTCGTCGAGATCGACAGCGATAAGGGCCACGACGCGTTCCTGTTGTATGAGCCGGAGTTTCACCGGGTCGTCGAGGGTTTTCTTTCCGGGGTCTGCACTGCCAACGGCGTCACGGCGCCCGATGCCACGTCCGACGGAGGCAGATCGTGAGTGGTGTCACGGGCAGATCGTCTCCGGGCGCGCTGCGGTCGGACGACCTCGACCGGCCGTCGTCGTCGCTCGATCTTCGTCCCGACCTCAAGCTGATCGTCGATCTGGTCCCGGAGAAGAGCCGAGTCCTGGATATAGGCTGTGGCAACGGTGACCTGCTTTTCGAACTCCAGCGGGTGCGGAATGTGGATGCGCGCGGGGTCGAACTGTCGATGGACGGTGTCTACGCCTGCGTGACACGCGGTTTGTCGGTCGTTCAGGGGGATGCCGATGCGGACCTCGTGACCTATCCGGCCGCGTCGTTCGATGTCGCAATTCTCAGCCATACGCTGCAGGCGATATTCGACCCGCGCGGCGTCATTGATCACCTTGTCCGTATTGCGCGATACGCCATCGTTTCGTTCTCGAATTTCGGCTATTGGAAGGTCCGCTGGTCGTTACTGACAACCGGGCGGATGCCGCTGATCGGCACCCATGACCGGAACTGGTGGGATACCCCCAACATTCGAGCTTGCACGATCAGTGATTTTGTCCTGCTTTGCCGGGATATGGGCATCTCCATCGACAAGATGCTGATCGTCAACGAGCACGGCCGCGCTCGTATCGGACATCCCGGCCGCGCCGCCAACATTCTGGGCGAGCAGGCGGTATTCGTGCTGAGTCGATCGCCGGAATGATCCGGACATGGGCAGGGCTGTGTCACGGCTTTGAATGGCCCAAGCGGTCGGCATTGCTGAATCCTGCCGCCGGCCGCGCCCCGGCCCGGATACCGGCCCCGATGCCGGCGGCCCGCTGCCGATTTCCATCCTGGATGGGGCGGTAAAGCTGTTTCGATGCTTCGATAACGATGACCCCGCCGAAAGTGGTCAGCCATTTGCAGCCAAGCCGCTCCCAGGCGGGTGCGGCGGCCAGCAGGACTTTGAGTTCCAGGGGCGGAATGAATAGTGCGCGGTGCTGTTGCTTGGGGATGAACTGCGTTTCACTCAGCAGCCGCCCCAGCTGGGATACCGAAAACGGGTGCCCGTGTCCAAATGGCGTCCGGTCGGTTCGGGCCCAGACGCCGGACCGGTTGGGAACGACGATCATGAGCCGCCCGTTGCCTTCCAGGACCCGCCACGCTTCGTGCAACATACGGCGATAGCTTTCACTGTTTTCTACAGCATGAGCCATGAGCACGCGCGAGACGGAGGCGTCCTGCAGTGGCAGGTGCGTTTCGTCGACCAGTGCCACGCGGTTCGGGCCGCGAGCGGGCCAGGCCATGACGCCCTGTCCGGCGGGCATGAAGGCGATCACACTTTCGGCTTCGTCGACAAAGGGGCGGAGATAGGGAACAGCGTAACCGAGGCCCAGCAACCGCTCGCCCCTCAGGTCGGGCCATATCTCGCGAATGCGCCGCCGTATCAGGCGTTGTGCCGTCTGCCCGAGCCGGGTGCGATAAAAATCGCGAAGATCTACGACGTCCATGTGCATTCCTGCGAACTCTCCTCTCGGTCTTGACAACCCGGTTCGAGACGACTGGGGTTCGAGACGATTGGGGCCCTGTATGGTCGGAAGGAGCGCCCTTATGTTGGCTTTGGAAACCGGCGCCACTTCCGGTAAAAGGTAAGCGAACGAAGGAGACGTACCCATGGGTGGACTGAGTGTCGAACTGATCCCGGCGTTGCGGGATAACTATATCTATCTTGTGCGCGATCTGGAAACCAACACCACGGCCGTCGTTGACCCGGCCGAAAGCGCGCCTGTGGTCGAGGCCCTGTCCCGGCGCGGCTGGACCCTCGACCTGATCCTTAATACCCACCACCATGGCGATCACACCGGTGGCAATGCCGATCTCAAATCCCGCTATGGCGCCCGACTGATCGGCCCTGCTGCCGAAAAGAGGCGAATCGCGGGTATGGACGAAACCGTGGCCGAGGGCGATACGGTTACCATCGGCGCCAGCGTCGGCCGGGTCCTGGAAACGCCGGGACACACGAGCGGCCATATCGTCTACCACTTCGCCGACAGCGCGATCCTGTTTGCCGGCGATACGCTGTTCGTCCTTGGCTGCGGCCGGCTGTTCGAAGGCACGCCGGAAGACATGTGGTCGAGCTTGTCCAAGCTCTTGCCGATGCCGGACGAAACACTCGTCTACTGCGGCCACGAGTACACGGTTGCCAATGCGCGGTTCGCCGTGACCGTCGACCCGCTGAACCGGGCGCTTGAGAGCCGGGCGCGGGAGGTCGAGGACATGCGCGCCCGGTTGGAGCCGACGATTCCGACGACGATGGGACAGGAACGCGCCACGAATCCGTTTCTCCGCCCCGACGATCCGGGCATCCGGCACGCCCTGGACATGGTCGATGCCGAGACCGTTGCCGTGTTCGCCGAAATCCGGGCCCGCAAGGACGCCTTCTGACCGCATGGCGCTCGCCTCGCGGCATTTCACTGGAGAAAGAAATTCGATGAAGCTTTACGGCAGTACGCGCAGCCCGTTCGTCCGAAAGGTGAGGGTGGTGTCGATCGCGATCGGTCTTGGCGATCGCCTGGAACTGACCCCGGCCGATCCCTGGAGCGGCGACGGCGTCGGCGGCGTCAATCCGCTGGGCAAGATACCGGCGCTGGAGACCCGGGACGGCTTTCTTCTGTACGACAGTCCAGTGATCTGTGCCTATCTGAACGATCTGGGCGGCGGGGGCCTCGTGCCGCCGGACGGGCCGGCGAAGTGGCACGCGATGCGCCATGAGGCCATCGCCGACGGCATTTGCGATGCGGCCGTGCTGCGCCGTCTGGAATTGGCGCGGCCGGATGGCGAACGCTCCGACGGCTGGGCGGCGAGGCAGGCTGCGACGATGAAGCGGGGCTGCGCGGCATTGAACGCAGAAGTCGACGCGCTGGAAGCGGTGACAACCGGCTCACTGGCCGTGGCCGTGATGCTGGCCTATCTGGATTTCCGCTGGTCACACGAGCCGTGGCGCGATGATTGCCCGGAACTGGCCGCATGGTTCGAGCCCCGGGCGAAAACCGAAATGATGACGGCGACCGCGTTCGCGCCATAGGTCCGGGAACGCAATCTTCAGGGCCGAAATCTCAAACGCCGGAACGACCCGGCGACCAACAGGGGTGCTGATCAGGATGTGGACAGCGAGCGACGGCATGACGGCGGAGCGAATCGTCGAAACACTCGGCATGACCCCGCATCCCGAAGGCGGACATTTCGTGGAAACCTGGCGCGACGACCCCGGCAACGGCACCCGTGGCGCGGGGACCGCGATCTACTACCTTTTGGCGGCGGGAGAAGCATCGCATTGGCATCGCGTCAATGATGCGGCCGAGGTCTGGCACTGGTATGCGGGCGCACCGCTGGCGCTGAGCGTGTCTTCCGACGGCCGCACGGCCCGGACGATTGACCTGGGCCCGGATTTGCCGGCGGGTCAGCGACCGCAATTCGTCATCCCCCCGGAATGGTGGCAGGCAGCGAAAAGTACGGGCGAATGGACATTGTGCGGCTGCACCGTCAGCCCGGCGTTCAGCTTCGATGGCTTCGAGATGGCGCCACCGGACTGGCGGCCGGGCTGAGGGGGAAGTTGCCGGTTAGCCCCGGGTCAGCCGCCTGCGGTATTCACACATCGAACTGCTATACTCATCTCCTTATCGTCCCGGGCGCAGCGCGGCCACGAAGTGACGCGCTGCTGACCCGGGACCTCGTTCAGCAACTCTCGATCGTGACACACGAGCCGGGTGCATCCGAATCGGGGTCCCCGATCGGTGCCCCGGGACGATAAAGGCGGGGACGATCAGGGAGGTGACGAAGATGCGCGGACCATCTCTGAGTCGGGTAGGGGTAAACCCCAGGGTCAGCCACAATCCACACATTGTGGCGCCGTGCTGTCCGTGGACGCAGCGGCGGGAGTAACCGTCAATACCGCGCCCGTAACATCATTGGGACGATAGGTCGTGCAGCTTTTGCACCCAAGCGCAAAAGCCCGCCGGTAGACGTCCTTGAAGCGGTCGAAGGGCAGATCGGGCGGGCAGTTGATCGTCTTGCTGATCGAACTGTCGATATAGCGCTGGGCGGCCGCCTGAATGGCCAGATGATCTTCCGGTGACAGGCTCTGGGCGTCGATGAAAGCGTCCGGCAATTCGTCCGGCGCCGGGATCCGGCCGATATGCTCGGCGTAGCGTTCGACTGCCGGGTGCAGCATCGCCTCGCTCGTGCGCGTCCCATCCGGCTCCAGTACCGCCCGGTCGTATCGGAAGGCGAAAACCGGCTCAATGCCGGACGATACGGCATTGGCGAACAGCGAAATCGTTCCCGTCGGTGCGATCGACGTCAGCAGGGCGTTGCGGATGCCATGTTTTTCGATCATCGCCCGCGTCTCAGGATCGAGATCGCGGATCATCGGACGATCCATGTATTTCGCGCGATCGAACAAGGGAAATGCGCCCTTTTCCGCCGCCAGCCGTGCGGAAGCGCGATAGGCCGACCGCCTGAGGATATCGAGCCACCGTTCCGTCAGGCGGATCGATTCCGGCGATCCGTAGCGGACATTGCAATAGATGAGGGCATCGGCCAATCCTGTGACGCCGAGCCCGACGCGGCGCTTCAGCCGGGCTTCCTCGGCTTGCTGGGGCAATGGAAATTGCGAGCAGTCGATGGCATTGTCCAGCATCCGCACTGCGGTCGGGACGAGATCGGCCAGAGCGTCTTCGTCCAGGCGTGCATCCGCGGTGAACGGGTCGCGGACGAGCCGGGCCAGGTTGATCGAGCCCAGAAGACAGGCGCCGTACGGAGGCAACGGTTGCTCGCCGCAGGGATTCGTCGCGGCAATCGTCTCGCAATACGACAGAGTGTTTGTGGCGTTGATCCGGTCGATGAATATCACCCCCGGCTCTGCGTAATCGTAAGTGGCCCGCATGATGCGGTCCCAAAGCTGCCGGGCGGATACCGTTCGATACACCTTGCCGTCGAAGATCAGCGGCCAGTCGGCATCGTTGTCGACGGCATCGACAAAGGCATCGGTCACCAGCACCGAAACGTTGAACATCCGCAATCGCGCCGGATCGGCCTTGGCATCGATGAAGGTCTCGATGTCCGGGTGATCGCAGCGCAGCGTCGCCATCATGGCGCCCCTGCGGGAGCCGGCGCTCATGATCGTTCGGCACATTGCGTCCCACACATCCATGAACGATACCGGGCCGGAAGCGTCGGCCCCGACACCGTGAACGGCCGCGCCGATCGGCCGGAGGGTCGAAAAATCATAGCCGATACCGCCGCCGTACTGGAGGGTGATCGCTGCCTCGCGCAGATGGGTGAAGATCGACCCCATGTCGTCCTCGATCGTGCCCATGACGAAGCAGTTGAACAGCGTGACCCGGCGGTCGCTGCCGGCGCCCGAGATAATGCGGCCGGCCGGCAGGACCTTGAAATCGGTCAAGGCGTCCATGAAACGGGACGACCAGCCGCTTTCCGCCGCTTCGGGCGCGGCCAACGCACTGGCAACCCGTCGCCACGTATCCTCAATCGTCGCATCAGACGGGGTCCCGTCGGCCGCGCGGAGCCGGTACTTCATGTCCCAGATGCGGCTGGAAACCGGGTTCAGATCGTCCATTGTGGCGAATCCCGAGGGCATCGACAGGCGTAAAAGACTATGGGCATTCGCCCCTGGCGCGTCAACGACCCCCGTCATGGGGATCGGGCTGGCGCGTTGCCTCCGTCAGCAGCCGATCAGAGGCGCCTTCCAGTTCCGATCTGAGCCGTGTCGCCATTTCTTCGCGCGCCAGTCCCGGCGGTATCGCCGGCAGGAATTCCACCGTGATCGTTCCGGATTTCTTTCGAAACGACCGGCGCCCCCAGAACGCGCCGGAATTCAGCGCCATCGGCACAACAGGCAGGTCCAGCGCATCGTACAGCGCGAATATGCCGGCCCGATAGGCGTGGTCCTGGCCGGGCGCGACCCGGGTCCCCTGTGGGAATATGACGATAGGCCGGTTCTGGGCAGCCATCCGGTGCGCCCCTTCGATCAGGCTGGTGATCGCCCGGCCCTTCGCGCCGCGATCGACGGCGATCTGATCGGCCTTGCGCGCGTACCATCCCCAGAGCGGGATTTTCAGAAGCTCGCGCTTCAGGATGATGGCCGGGTCATCGAGCAGGAGATGAAGTTTCATCGTTTCCCACATCGATTGATGCTTGGCGGCGATCAGCACCGGCCCGGGGGGGAGATTCTCAAGCCCGACGACGCGGTAATCAAGGCCGAGAATGACCCGTTCCAGAAACGAAAGCGACCGCAGATACCAGCGGATAACGGCCAGAAAGGCGGGCTTCGGCAGCAACAGTGACCACAGCAGCGCTATGCAGAGAATGGCGGTCCACGAGAACATTACCGCATTGAACAGGAGCGAGCGCAGGACAACCATGGTACCGCCGGTCGGAAAAAGGGGGACGAGGCGAATTTGCAGGTGATCGGCGTCGTTGCCGACTTCCCGTGTCAGGCTGGTCGGGCGATTCCGACCGGCAGGGCGATCCCGCGAAGCCAGGACCGGACGCTGGCATAGAGGAATTTGTTGTATTCGGCAACGACCAGCCGCGTCGTTCCGGGCCAGCGCCACCAGTCTTCCAGGCGGACATCCGGGCTGGCGACGGGATAGGAGGCAATCTCGAGATCCGGCATGGTCTGATGGAATTCGACGACCGACCGCGGCATATGATAATTCGACGTGACCAGCCAGATCGAATCGACGCCATTCGCCTCTGCCCACGCCGCTGCCTCGGCCGCATTGCCCACGGTGTCGCGCGCAACGTGATCGAGATGGACGCAGCACGCCGCAAGCGACGGTGGCAGGCGGCCCCGGCGCACCAGTTCGTCGAGGCCGACATCGCCATGGACGCCCGAAACGAGAAGATTATTTCCCTTGCCCTCGGCGAGCATGGAAAATGCAGCCGGAATCCTCTCGCGACCGCCCGTCAGAACAATGATGGCGTCCCGCGCGGCGAGGTCGCCGATCCCGGGCGGTACGTCGTCGCGAATGGTCTGGGCGAATTGCACGAGTCCCACGACCCAAGCCATGGCCATCACCATGAGACCAAGCGCAATGGCCGCGAACAGGGCGGTGGTGCGTCTGCGGCGGCCGGTCGCCAGCGCAACGTACCGGCAATTGTCATCGGAGCCGGGTTCCAGCATCGTCGCGGGCGATTGGGACGGCATGGCGCGGACCTTCGGATGCTCCCGACTCGGCTGGCGGAAAGGCGGCGACTTCCAGGTTTTCCCTCTACCACACCTGACGAAGCCGGTGGAACAAAATCCCGCCGCACGCAACGGCGGCAAAAAGGGCAGAAAGGGGCGGCACGATCAGGACGACGCCCATGTGCCACCATTGCGGATCGATCAGGCCGCCGAAGACGGTGCCGGTGTCGAACGGTGTGGAGCCGGTCGCGGGAGCGGTCTCGATGCCGGTCAGGCCCCAGGAAAGCCCGATCCCGATCACGGTGCCGGCCCCCGATCCCGCAAGAACGGCTATCAGAGCGTTCCATGCCGTCGGCAACACGATTGCGCTGTCGTCGGCGCCGAGGCGGTGCATTTCGAGCATTGCCGGCCGCCAAATGTCCCCGATCAGGGTGAGGATACCGGCGAAAGCGGCAAATAGGGCAAAGGCGGCGACCAGAAAGACGGCCCAGGCGCCCTGCCGCAGCGTCGTTGCAACGGCGGCGACGTCGGACGACCATGCCCGATGGTCGTCAAGGCGGGCATCGGCAACCGTCGCGCCCAGCGCTTCCCCTAGGGCCAGTGTATCGATATCGGCGTCAGGGCCGACCGTGACGTCGATCAGAGCTGGCAGCGGCAGGGCGCGCAGATCCTGGTTGCCGCCGAACCACGGCGCCAGCAGAGCTTCGACCCGCTCGCGCTCGATCGGTTCGGCGGACAGTATTCCCGGCCAGTCGTTGAGCAGGGCGATGGTTTCGCCGATCTCGATCGCCTGATCCACGACATTGTCGGTGGCGGGAAGCTCTACCGTCATCCGCCCCGCCAGACCCGACAGCAATCTGGATTCGCCGGACCATACCGCCAGGATCGCCAGCAGTGCCATGGTGGCCATCGCTGCGATCGGGCAGGCCACGAGACCAAGCCGGCCCATCGGGGCCGAAGGGCCCCGGAAGGCGCGCGGCCGCGTCGGCCATCGCACGCCGGCCGATCGAAACCAGGCAGGCAGTTTCGCGCGCGCAAGAGAGCGCCGGGGTGCGGATTTGCCGGCCGTCGAACCTTCGGGTACGGTTGAATATGCGCTGCGATCCTCGGCATCATGGCGCTCCGACGGGTCGCCATCGCGCGAGTGGTCACGGGCGCCGGGCTCGATGACCGGCGCCTCGGACGGCTGATAGCCGGAGTCGGGTTCCGGTTCGGCCGGCGGTCGAGGATCGGGGTCGCCCGCCGAACGGGTCGGAGATGCGCGGCGAAGGCGCTGAACGAGGGTATTGCGCCGGCTTGGTGCCATGGTGTTTTCCGGTTAGCCGCTATGCACGAGACCCGGGGCCGGTCCAGTGCCCCGACCCGATACCGGACCCGGTACTGGGAGTGGGGCTGGCCATGAACTCGGTCCGGGGGTGCAGCGAACGGCGGCGTGCGCTGAGTTCCAGGCGGGGGTGAGGGGATGCCTGCAGAATCGAAGGGTCGTTCGTCGCCAGGATGATCGTCGTGCCGTGGCGATGCAATTGTTCGATGAGGCCCATCATGCGCCAGGCGCCCCGTTCATCCAGGCCACGGGTCGGGTCGTCGGCTATGAGCATCTGCGGGCGGCCGATCAGGGAACGGGCCAGGGCAAGGCACCGCGATTCGCCACCCGAAAGACTGTCGGCACGGTCGTGATCGCGCCCGGCAAGCCCCACCCAATGCAGCAGTTCCCGTGCCGCCGCTATGGTGCGTTCGCCGGCTTGCCCCGGCTGGGTGCCGGCATCGGGCGCGTGGGGATTCAGGGCAATCGGGAGCAGGACCGTTTCGAGAACGGTCGCGCCCGGCAAAGGGTAGAGTGACTGAAAGACGAGTCCCAAATGGCGGCGCAGCCGCGCGCGGTCGCTGCGCTTGCCCGAAAGACGGACCTCTTTCCCGAGGAGAACCAGCCGGCCGCTGGCCGCCGGACGTTCCAGGGCGATGACCGACATCAAGGCGGATTTTCCGGCGCCGTTGGGACCGGTTACAAGTTGATAGCCGCCCCGGTCGACCGCCGCTGACAGCGGTCCCAGACGCTCGCCGGTGCTTCTGTCGCCAGCGGCGATGCCGGCCGGGGGAGCAATCTCGACCTGGATATCGTCGAGGCGAAGTGCAACGGTGTGGCGGGCGAGGGTGTGGCCGGCATCGAGAGCGTCGGTCGGGGGCTCTTTATAGGGCATTGGGCGGATCTGCATTTCAGAAGGAATGGGACGAGTGATAATCGGCCTCTGTGGAATAAACATCATGCGCGGCGACGCCAATACGATTGCGGTTCCTTGCGTCGCCTCGACGGGCACTCTATAACGATTCCAGTCTTTGTGTCCTAAGCACTCAATGTGTCCATGATCCTGAATTGCCCCTCCTGTAGTGCGCGATACAACGTCGATCCGGCGAAGCTGGGGTCGTCGGGCCGCCGCGTGCGTTGCGCAACCTGCGGCCATGTGTGGCACCAGGAACCCATCGACGGTTCACCGGCTCCAGACGCAGGGCAACGGCCGGGAGGCGGCGGGGGCAGCGACGAGTTTCCAGGCTATGGCGACTCCGAGTATGGCGCTGCCGGCGGATTGCCGGGAACCGGAGGCGATGACTATGACGTCGCCCAGCCATCCGATACCCGATCCGGGACAGCCGGACTGGCGGCATCGCGAATTGGTGGATCGGCCCGCGGCAATGGCGGGACAGCGGCGGCACAATCCGTCCCGCCGCCGGCGGAAACATCGACACGCCGTGGGGGCGGGGCCGCCGTACTGTTGTGGATTCTGGTGCTGGGCAGCATAACCGTCGCCGCGCTCTATGTCGGCCGCGATCATGTGGTCGACACCTGGCCGCCATCCTATCGCATTTATCAGCAGCTCGGAATCGACGTGACGACACCGGCGATTGCCGGGCCCGGGCTGACTGTGCGCCAGGTGACGTCAGAGCGATTGGAAGGAGAAGGGCAGAGCCCGCCCCGTCTGGTTGTTACGGGCGAACTCGTCAACGATAGCGAGTATGTAAGACCGACTCCGCGTTTGATGGCGACTTTGTTTGACGGCGGTGATCGGACCTTGTTCGACTGGAGCTTCAGCGTGGAGCGAGAACGACTCGAACCCGGCGAGTCCGTCCGATTTGCAACCGCGCTCGACAATCCGGATGATTCAGCGACGCGACTGGAGATCACCGTCGCCGACAATTAAATCCCGGGCATTGCAGGACCGGATATCGGCGCTGCGTTGCAGCGGTTCGGGGCAGAAAGGTTCGTTTGACAATGGGAAAAAGCCTGCGCCGGGTGCTGATTGTCGACGACGAAGCGCCCGTCCGCGAATTCGTCACGCGCGCGCTGGCCCATGCCGGGTACGAGACCGATCAGGCTGATGATGGACTGACCGCTCTGGACGCGCTGGAGCATAAGCATTTCGATCTTGTGATCACCGATATCGTGATGCCCGGTATGGACGGCATTGCCCTGGCATTGAAGTTGGCCAAGGAGCAACCCGATCTCAAAATACTTCTGATGACCGGCTATGCGGCCGAGAAGCAGCGGGCCTATGGGCTTGATTCATTCATTCACGAAGTTATCGGCAAGCCATTTACCCTGCGGCAGATCGTCGATGCGGTCGGGCGTGCCCTGAAGAACAGCGCATGATGATATGGCGGCGTGGCCTGACGGATATTCAGAACCGTTCCAGCAGCCGGTCGACATAATCACGCTCGATCTCCGGTCGGGACTGGTCTCCGGCGCGGCGCCGCAATTCCTCAAGTATCGCCCGTGCCCGTTCGGTGGCATCCCGCCCCGGCAGGTCGACATCGTCGTCGGCATAGGTACCACTGCCATCCGTGGGGCGGCCCAGGGGATCGCGGCCGTCCTGACCAGCGCCGTTTCCTGAACCCGGTATCGCGGCAGTGCCCTGGCCCTGTTGTGCCATCCGGTCGAGAACGGTGTTCAGAAAGCTCTGCGTGCCCTGGCGCATTCCCTCAAGGGCCTGTTCCTGAGGCGGCAATGATCCGCCCGCATCACCGCCCGTCAGCGATTGGCCCGATTGTCGCATCGCCTGCTCGGCCCCGCCAAGTTCCTCGGGAATAGAGCCTGTCATCTCGCCGATCTGGCGCATCATCTCGCCCAGGTTGCGCCGGATTTCGTCCTGTCGCCGCGCCAGTTCCGCCAGTTCCTCGGCGGTTGCCTGCTGCTCGGCCGGTTCGCCGATCCCTGGTTGGGACGGCGCGGTCGATCCGGGTGTACTGTCGAACAGTGACCGCGGCAGCCGGGATCCGCCGAAAGGTTCCGGGCTGCCGGACATGCCCGGAACGCCGGGCTCTCCGGCGTCGTCAGGCGTCTGGGTGCCTGCACCGGAACCGGACTGGTGCGTGTCGTCGAAAAGCGCCTGCTGTGCCGTCATCAGGGACTGCATCTCGTCCATCATGGCGTTCAGAGCTTCCATCGCCTGGTTCTGTTCGACCGCTTGCCGACCGGTCTGCAGGCTTTCCAGCATGTCTTGCAGTTCCGACAGCATCTGTCGTGCCTGATCGCGGGCGCCGCTCTCGTTCATTGCCCTCAAGGCGTCGATCATTTCCGTAAAATCGGTCGATGGCAACAGCGACCCCGGCGGGCTCTGCGGCTGGCCGGGCTCGTTCGGTGCGTGGCGCGCCATGTCGCGAGCCAGCGCATCCAGATATCGTTCGAGGGCAGCCTCCAACCGGTCGGTCAATTCCGCGATTTCTTCATCGGACGCTTCGCTGATCAGGGCGCGACGCAGATCCTCCTGGGCGGCGCGCAGTTCCCGCTCCATCAGGGAGAGGTCGCCATCCTCGATTCGCAGGGCCGTGTCCCACAACAACTGAGCGACAGGGTCGACGGCGTCGCTGACGCGGGATTGAGCGAAGATCAGGCGCCGGGCGGCGGTCCGCAGGGCCAGAAACACGACGGTGTCGCCGTCATACCGGTTGACCTGCGCGGACAGGCCATACAGGCCTTCCGCAACGGATTCGGCGGCGGCCACGTCGCGAATCAGCGTCCGCCGTTGCTCGACGATCGCCTGGGCGACGGGGTGCAGGAATTCCCGCTCCGGCAACCGGACCAGCATCTGCGAAGACTGACCGGTATTGCCGGCGTTGTCGCTTGCTGCCAACCGGACCCGCACCGGTTCGCCGGCCCAGGGATGGGCGGTCAGATCCTGAAAGAATACGCCGTCGGCCGATGTCGTTGCCGTTCCGGGTGGTGGCAGCTCAAGTGTCAGCGGCTCGCGTTCCAGTGACGATTCGGCGTCGAGTTCCAGCAACAGGGTCGCGGAAATGGATTCGATGCCATAGTCGTCCTTGGCCTGGTAGGCCAGTCGCAGGGCATTGCGTTCGGTAGCGCGCGGCGGCTCCGTAAAGGCGATCTCGGGCGCGAGGTCGGGGATGACACGAATGCTCCACACGCCCAGGGTCGTGCCATCCTGGCTGATCGACAGGCCGCTGCCGGCGGATATGGTCTCTTCGACTTCGAATCCATCGTCGCCCAGAGCTTCGAAAGCCGTTCTTTCGCCGCCGATCGAGAGCACGGGCGGTTCGCTGCCTCCGGATACCCGTGCCAGCAGCGTTGATCCGGCGGGTATTTCGACCGCATCCGGAGGCGCGGTCGGCGGCGCATTTTCGGGTGCACCGGGGTCGCGCGGTGCGGGTTGAAGATAGACCGGCGGCGCGCCGGTATAGCCGGGCGGGGATACCGATACGTCCAGGCTCGGCGGTGTCGCCGGTGAGGAACCGGCGAAGGCAGGCACGAGATTGCGTCCCAGCCGCGCATCCCAATCGGCCCCGGCGACGACGACCGCAATTACCAGCAACAACCCCAGGCCGCCACGCAAGCCATAGGGGTCCTGTGATGCGAGTCCGGGCCGTGGCGGCCGCACGACCCAGCGTGTCGTCGCGGCCCGCAGACGCAACAGATGGGCGTTCCATAGCAATCGGCTGCCGGGATCCATTACGCCCGCGCTTTGCGCGTCTTCCATCGCTGTAAGGGGCCGGTGCTCGAACCCGCTGTCCTGTTCCAGCCGTCGCCGTGCATTGCTGCGATCAGGCCAGGCGGTCCCGGCGATGGCGGTCCATATCAGCGCGATCAGGGCCGCCAGCGCGGCCGCCAATACGGTTGCGTGAAGCCATGGCGGCAACCGTGACAGCACGTCGAGCAGGATCAGGGCCAATGTTGCGCCAAAGACCGCCACAGCCGGCCACAACCGCGGCCACAGACGCTCCCATGCCAGAGCCGCCCATGCGGCCCAGAGCCGCATGCCCGGCTCCCAGGGCCTGGCGCCGGACGCCGACTGCTGATCGTGACGGGCAGTGCGCGAACCCCGGCCGCTGGAGGACGGGGGCCGGGGCGACTGGGGCCGGGTTGACTGGGGGCTGGGCGGTTTGGTCATCCGTCTCCGACGCCGGTCAGACGTCTTCCATTTGCCGGGGGGGTGTCATCCAGGGCGGCATGGTCTCGTTTTCGATTGTCTGTTCGAATGTTGGCCGTTTTCTGACGATGGCGAATTCCGATCCGTCGACCAGCACTTCGACGGCCCCCGGCCGCGCGTTGTAGCGGGATGCCATGACGGCGCCATAGGCCCCGGCGTGGCGAAAAGCGACGAGATCGCCGGACGCGAGCGGCCCGAGCCGTCGGTGCCGGGCAAATGTATCGCCGGATTCGCAGATCGGGCCGACGACATCATAGGTCTGGTCACGGTCGGGCGCATCGCCATCCGGCTCGCGGATCGGCTGGATGTCGTGCCAGGCTTCGTACAGGGCCGGGCGGATGAGATCGTTCATACCGGCGTCAAGAATGGCGAATCGACGGCTATCGCCCTCCTTGATATAGAGCGTGGTTGCCAGCAGCACACCGGCCGGGCCGGCGATCGACCGGCCCGGTTCGATCGTCAGATGACAGCCCAGCCCGCCAACCGTTCGTTCGATCAGTGCGGCATAGTCTCGCATTTCGGGGATGGCTTCGCCCTGGTAGTCGATGCCCATGCCGCCACCCAGGTCGATCGACGTGAGCGGGATGCCGTCGTTCCGCAGGGTGCGTACGAGCTCGGCCACCCGGCCGTAGGCGGCTTCGAAGGGGGCGAGGCTGGTAAGCTGGCTGCCGATATGGACAGCGACGCCGATCGGATCGACATGGTCGAATGCGGCCGCGTCGGCAAAGACCGACGGCGCGCGGTCGATATCGATGCCGAATTTGTTCTCTTTGCGACCGGTGGTGATCTTGTCGTGGGTCCCGGCGTCCACGTCCGGGTTCACCCTGATGGCGATCGGTGCGCGCTTGCCAAGTTTGGCCGCGACGTTCGCGATCGCGTGCAGTTCGGGAATGCTCTCGACGTTGATCTGGCCGATGCCGACCTCCAGCGCCAGCCGTATGTCGTCCCGGCTCTTGCCGACGCCGGAGAAAATGATTGCCGATGGCGATATTCCGGCGGCCATGGCCCGCCGCAGCTCACCGGCCGAAACAACATCGGCGCCAGCGCCTTCGGCCGCCAGTGTTCCGATCACTGCCAGGGCATCGTTGGCCTTGAGGGCATAGCATATGCGCACTGACAGGCGGTCCAATGCGTCTGCATAGTTCCGGTAATTGGCAATCAGGGCCTGGCGTGAATAGACGTAGGCCGGTGTCCCGACCGCCGCCGCGATCCTGTCGAGCGGCACATCTTCGGCGTGCAGTATCCCGCCGCGATAGGAAAAGAACGTCATGAACCTGGGTAACTCCGGGGAAACGGGTCGTTGTCCTGAACGCTTTCCGGCGGCAGCACGTCGCCCGGGCGTTTGCCGCATGCAGCGACGCCGGTCGCGACCGAGAGGGCGATCAGCAAGGCCAGCGCCATGGAGCCGGGCCGGATGGTGCGTGACGCCGGCCCGGATTGCATACGGATATTGCCGTTCATAGATAGCGCTCCCGTGCGTCGGCGACGGCTTCGCGGACCCGGACCGGCGCCGTGCCGCCCAGGCTCGTCCGGCTGGCGACGGAGGCGTCGACCGTCAATACGGCGTAGACATCCTCGGTTATGCGGTCGTCGATATCCCTCATGGCGGCCAACGGAACATCCTCCAGCTTCGCTCCCGTCTCTTCGGCCAGCCTGACCACGCGGCCGGTGACGTGATGTGCCTCGCGAAACGGCAGTCCCGCGACACGCACCAGCCAGTCGGCAAGATCGGTCGCTGTCGGAAAGCCGGCGGACACCGCCTGGCGCATCGCCTCGGGGTTGGCGGTGAGGTCGCCGATCATGCCGGTCATGGCCGCCACCATCAGGCCGATGCTGTCGTCGGCATCGAAGACCGGTTCCTTGTCTTCCTGCATGTCCTTCTGATATGCGAGCGGCAATCCTTTCATTACCGTCAGCAAACCGATGAGATGGCCGAAGATCCGGCCCGCCTTGGCGCGTGACAACTCTGCGGCGTCGGGGTTGCGCTTTTGCGGCATGATGGACGAACCGGTCGTATAGCCGTCGGAAAGCCGGACGAAGCGAAAGGCGTCACTGGTCCAGATCACCAGTTCCTCGGCCAGCCGCGAAAGATGCATGGCCGTGATGGACACGGTATTCAGGTACTCGATCGCGAAATCCCGATCCGAGACGCTGTCGAGTGAGTTGCGCGTCGGGCCGTCGAAGCCGAGCGCCGCCGCCGTCATGCCGCGATCGATCGGAAACGGCGTTCCGGCCAGCGCGGCGGCCCCCAGCGGGCATTCGTTGAGCCGTTTGCGGCAATCGACCGCACGGCTACGATCCCGGCCGATCATTTCCACATAGGCCATCATATGATGACCGAAGGTAACGGGCTGGGCCGACTGCAGATGGGTGAAGCCCGGCATGATCGTATCGGCATGGCGTTCTGCCTGGCCGATCAGTGCTGCCTGAAGCTCCTTGAGGCCGTGATCGAGCCGGTCGATCGCGTCGCGCACCCAGAGCCTGAAATCCGTTGCCACCTGATCGTTCCGCGACCGGGCCGTATGGAGCCGCCCGGCGGCCGCGCCGATATCGGCGGCGAGGGCGCTTTCGACATTCATGTGAATATCTTCCAGCGAGCGGCTGAAATCGAACCGCCCTTCGGCAATTGCAAGTCCGATCCGCTCCAGGCCGTCGACGATGGCGTCGGCGTCCGCCTGCTCGATGATGCCCTGCGCCGAGAGCATGCGGGCATGGGCCATTGATCCGGCGATGTCCTGGGCCGCGAGCCGTTTGTCGAAATCGATCGAGGCGTTGATACGTTCCATGACGGCGTCAGGCCCTGAGGCAAAGCGTCCACCCCACAGGCTGTTGACGGTCGGGGCGGTGTCGGAAACAGTTTCGTTCGTCATGTCTGGGATCACTATATTGGCAAATGTGTCAGTGGGCCTGTCTCGGTCTTGCCCGTTTCGAAGGTTAGGGGCGATCCGCGACGGACGGTAACAGGAGGTTTAGCGTGCACCGCAGTTCGATCATAGGGGCCAGCGTCGCAATGGCCGGGATTTGTGTGGCGGCAATGGCGCTCGCGGTCTGGGGGCTGCCGGAATCGGGTGATGATACACGTTTCGCGGGTGCAATTGATTATCCGGGCTTCTCCATTCACGAATCGCCACAGGCTGTCCCCGATTTCACGTTCGCCGACGTCGACGGCCGAAGCTTGAGCCTGTCGACTTTCGAGGGCAAGGTCATACTCGTCAACCTTTGGGCGACCTGGTGCCCGCCCTGTGTGGACGAAATGCCCGCGCTGGACTCCTTGCAGGCCGAGCTTGGTGGCGATGATTTCCAGGTCGTCGCGCTGTCGATCGACCGGGAGGGCTCAGAAGCTGTCGTGCCGTTCTTCGAGGCGCAGGATCTTCGCAACCTCCCGATCTATCTGGATTCCGACGCCAATGGCCCACGCGCGTTTCAGGCGCGCGGCTTCCCGACATCGATCCTGATCGACCGCCAGGGGCGCCGAATCGCGACGGTCGAAGGCGATCTGGCCTGGGATGACTCGGAAGTGGTGGACATGCTGCGCCGCGTCATGGAAAGCTGACAGCCTTATCGGGGATATCAACCACGCAAATCCCGCCATTCGGCAGAATCCGGAGAATCCGGCCCCACGCTACTCTGCAGTGCATAGGCAGAAAGTAACTTGCTTAAAGTTGCAACCTTCCCTATTATACTTCATGATTGAAGCGTCGCTGCGGCTTTGCGCAGTGCGCGTGTAGGTGAGCATGAGTTATGCTGGCGTCGGGATGGAATACCACCCCAGGACCGCCGCCGGCCAGCAAGTGAGGGGTAGTATGGCCACATCCTCAAAGACCGGCGTCTGGTCGACACCGGCGACCCATCCGGTCGGCGGCATGCGCGGACAGCTTGCGCGCATCGATGACGCGATCGAGTGGGCGCGGTTCGACAAGTTTCTGCGCTGGCTGAAGGCCGAGAGTGTGGGCCAGTTCGGGCATCAACCCCTGGTGATGTTCAAATCCCTGCTGCTTAAGGAATGGTTCCAGCTTCGGGCTCATGATTTTGAGCTGGAGGTCGGCGACCGGGCTTCGTTCCGGAATTTCGTCGGGCTTTCACAATCGGACTCGGTGCCCTGTCATGCCGACGTGTCGTTGTTCGGGCATTTGCTCTGGGAGCGGGGCATCGGCGATGAACTGTTCAGCGAACTGACCCGGCAACTGACGGAGAACAGGTTCCGCTGCGAACTCGGCGAGGGAATGGCGGCCAATCAAGCCCAGGACGGGCGTCAGCCCGCCGACGGCGTTCTCGACACGGGGCTGGAGTATTTCGGCGCCCAGATCAATTTCCTGCGGCATGGGACCGAAACCCGTCCTTCCGAATGGCGGGAGATCGAGTCGCAGTTTTCTGCCTATTGGCACAAGATGGCGCGGCCGGATGGCTACCCTCAGCTGTCGGACATCAAGATCGGTGAAACCGGGATCCTCAGGCCTCATCTGGCGCTGATCAGGGTTGCCGATGACGGTGAGGATTTTGTCTATGAGTATGTCGGTAGCCGGATCGAGGAACAGAACGGCCGCATGCTGGTTGGGCGCTCGTTGCGGCAGAAAGCGGCCGACAATCTGAAGGCCTTTGGCACTTACGGACTGCAGGGCGAATTGTTCGCCCTGTTCCGCAGTGCCCTGATAAAGGGCCGTCCGATCGGTTCCTCGGTGTTCTTCACCAATCCCACGGGACAGAAGTGTCACCTCTGGTCGACCGTTGCGCCGTTGGCGGACGAGGAGGAACGGGTGACGATGCTGTTCGGAGCCGCATATATCGAACATGTCATCGTCAACTGATCTCGTCTGGCAATCCTCCGGCGGCCCTGCGACGCCTACCCTGGTTGCCACAAAAAGGGCCATTCATCGGTCCGTATTTGCCGGCCGGACGCTTGCGAGCAACTCGCGCCCCTGATGGGGTGGCAGAGGCCGAACAGATCTGTGCGAGACGTATCCCCACCCGGCGTTGTCTGACGTGTGGTTCATGGGCCAGCACACTGGATCCCGGGCGCCGGCTTCCGAAATGAAGTCCGGCGCGTGCGAGGTCGATCGGCCATTGGCTGCTATTCCGCGGCAATTGCGAACCGGTGTTCGAAAAGCCAGTTCTCGAGATGCATGTTCACCAGATCGGGAGCTTCGAGCGGCGGCAGATGGCCGGCATTCGGGATGACGTTGAAGGACGCGTGGGGAATGAGGTTGGCTATTTCCCGATGGCACGCCACCGGTGTGGCCACGTCGCCTTCGCCTGCCAGAATGGTCGTCGGGCAGGTAACCGATGCCGCAACCGACGAATAATCCGGCCGTCCGGCCATGGCGATCTGGTGTTTGCAAAACGCCTCGGCGCCGACTTCGAACGTTTTCCGAACCAGCTTGTCCAGAAATTGCGTGTCCTGAGCCCGCTCGGGATGAACCATGCGCTCCATGGCTTCGCGCCAGGTCTTCAGAATCCCATGTGAGCGGGCGCGGCGCACCATGAGCCGTCGGCGCCTTGCAAGTGCGGGATCGTCGGCGCTTACCGACGTCGACATCAGCGCCATTTTCAGGAAACGTTCGGGCGCCCGCTTATACATTTCAAAGCAGATGTACCCACCCATGGAGAGTCCGACAGCCGCGAACTGAGCAGGCGCCTCGGCCAGTATGGCTTCGGCAATGCGTCCCAAGTCATCAAATTCTGGCAATGGCGCAACCCAAGTTTCGGCGCAATCGTCAAAGTAGTTGAGTTGATTTTCCCACAGTCCGCGATTGCAGGAAAGACCGGGGATGAAAAGCAGGGGGAGTTTTTCGCTCATAATTAGTCTCCACTGGGTTCGATTTTGCGGCCCAGCACCTGAGCCGGGAACCAGTATTGCACCTAAACTTTTGACGAGAAATGAGATAACGAAAACACGCATAAATTGCATATCTTTCCGACAATGCCATGGTTGCGGATAGATAGGCGTCATAAGAATAGGAAAAACCCGACCCGCGCCGATTGTTCGGCTTTCCCCGCCGCGGCAAAAAGAGTATCCTGAGGTGAACGAGGAGACTTTGCCATGGCCGATAATTTCGATCCTTCGGATCCGACTCGCCTTCGCTTGATCGATCTGGTTGAGCGACATGGCACCAATCTGGCCGCCGTTTCGCGGGCGGTGGGCAGAAATCACGCCTATCTTCACCAGTTTGTGAACCGCGGTACGCCTAAACGGCTGTCATACGAAGTGTGCCAGGCGCTGGGCGAGTATTTCGACGTCGACTGGAGCGTTTTCTGGGAAGGGGGACGCCGCCCGACCTCGCGGAGCGCAGGCAACCGCATGTCCAGTGTCGGCGGCAGGAACGCAGACACTGCCAACGATCAGTCTTTCGTCGTTCGCCTATCGCTTGCCCGGCTGACTTCACCCTATAAAACCCCGGCCCAGTTCAGCGCTGCCATGGGAATTGACCGATCGAGGTATGCCGATTTGGAAGATGGGGTAGAGGAACCATCCATCGGAGAGCTGGATAGGATATCGAAGATTTCCGGCAAGACGTTGGATTGGCTGATACGCGGACTTGAGCAGGGAGAGGGCGACTCATCCAAAAGGAATAAGCGATCAGCAGGACGTAGTTCCGCTATCGATATAGCCAGTGCAGGGGATTTCGGGGTCGACCGTGGCGAGTCCTCGCCCAGGTCCGGCCTCGGTTCCGGAGAATGGAACGATGGTAGCCGGGGGCGAGTGAAATAGGAAAAAAAATAGGTGGACCCCTATAGGCTGTAGGTGTACACTCACAGGCACAATGAGACGGTAGGACGCTCTACCGTAGGAAGTTCCAGATTGGAGATATGCCGTGGTTGCTACCGATAGCTTGGCTGTGATGAGTGCAGCGAAAGAATCTAACACGATTTCGCCCGAATCATCTAAGCGTGGGCCGCATCCGGTCGACTCGCATGTTGGTCGGCGTATCCGTCAGCGCCGGATGCTGATGGGTATGAGCCAGGAAAAGCTGGGCGAGGCGATCGGATTGACCTTTCAGCAAGTTCAGAAATATGAACGTGCGGCCAACCGGATCAGTGCCAGCAAGCTCTATGACATTAGCCGCGCCCTGGATGTCCCGGTGTCATTTTTCTTCGAAGATGTCGATCCGTTGAGTGCGGCTCCGGCCGTGGGCAGCGCTGTCGTCGGCGCCGAAGCACCGGAAAATGCCATGGACAAGCGCGAAACGCTTGAGCTGGTCCGGGCGTTTTATCGGATCGAGAATCCGTCGGTGCGCAAACGGTTGATTGACTTCGTCCGCTCGCTGGAAGGCGAGACGGCAACTCACTGAGCAAAGCTGCTGCGCCACGGCGTAAAAAGTCTGGGGCGCCCTTCGGTGGGGCGCCCCATTTTTGTGATGGCTCCGTCGGATTAACGGGCCGTGGATTCGATGTCATGTTTTTCGGGGCCAGGAGAAGTGAACGTCCATAGCCCCAATCAGGCCCCCTATCGCGTGGGGACCGGGGTGTCGCCGGAATAGTCGTAAAAGCCGCGTCCAGCCTTCCGGCCCAGCCAGCCGGCTTCGACATATTTCACGAGTAGCGGGCAAGGACGGTACTTGCTGTCAGCCAAACCGTCATAAAGAACGTTCATGATCGACAGGCAGGTATCCAGTCCGATGAAGTCGGCGAGTTCCAGCGGCCCCATGGGGTGATTGGCGCCCAGCTTCATGGCCGTGTCGATTCCCTCGACCGATCCGACCCCCTCATACAGGGTGTAGACGGCCTCATTGATCATCGGCAGCAGAATACGATTGACGATGAATGCCGGGAAATCCTCTGCCACTGCCGTCGTTTTTCCGAGATCGCCGGAAAGCCTGTTGATGACCTGATAGGTGGCGTCGCTCGTGGCGATTCCGCGAATGATTTCGACGAGCTTCATGACCGGAACCGGATTCATGAAATGCATGCCGATGAACTGTTCGGGTCGGTCGGTCGTTGCCGCCAGCCGGGTGATCGAAATCGATGAGGTATTGGTTGCGATGATCGCATCGGGCTTCAGGTGGGGGACGAGCGTCTTGAAGATCGTGCGCTTGATTTCCTCATTTTCGGTTGCCGCCTCGATTACGAGATCGCTGTCGGCGAAATCCGCATAGTCCACGGTCCCCTTGATCCGGCCGAGCAGGGCATCGCGCTCATCAGCTGTCATCCGACCTTTGGACACGAGCTTTTCGGTCTGGGTGCTGATCATTGCGATCCCGGCGTCGACCCGTTCTTGGCTGATATCCAGGAACACGACGTCATGGCCATGCGCAGCGCCGACCTGGGCAATGCCGCTTCCCATTTGTCCCGCGCCGATTACGCCGATTTTGTCGATCATATCAATTTCCATCCAACCTTTGAACATCGCCCGCGGCACCAGAACCCGATGGGCGGGTGCCGAGGCGCCGCGTTCGCGCTGCAGTGCAGCATAATGGTGACGACGGTAGTGATTGTGCAGAAAGGTGTCAATCTGCCCGGCGATTCATCACGACTCCGCTTTTGGCATTCAGCGATGTTGCCCAGGTACCCACAGGACGTCGCCGCCATGGTCGATGTTGAGCCAGCGTGACATCACGAAATGATGATCAGACAGCCGGTTTATATATTTCATCGCGGCGTCGGAGACGGGTTCATCGACCGCCAGAGCGACCATCGCGCGTTCCGCCCGGCGGGCGACGGTCCGGGCGAGGTGAAGATGAGCGGCTGCCGGCGCCCCGCCCGGGAGGACGAAACTCTTGAGCGGCTGGAGTTGGGCATTCATATCGTCGATTTCGCGTTCGAGTCGCGTGACTTGCGTCTCTGCGATGCGCAGGGGAGGATATTTCGGTTCTTCCTGTTCGGGGGTGCACAGATCCGCCCCGAGGTCGAAAAGATCGTTCTGAATGCGCGAAAGGATGGCGTCAGCCTCGGCGTTATCGGCGGTGTACAGGCGGACCGTGCCGATGATCGCGTTCAGTTCGTCCACGGTGCCATAGGACTCGACGCGTGGGCATGTCTTGGGAACCCGGCTGCCGTCGCCGAGCGATGTCTTGCCGGCGTCGCCGCCGCGTGTGTAGATCCGGGTCAGTTGTACCATCTCGGTTCCAGTTCCGCGTCGCGTGAAAATTATGCCATGATGGCTATTGCGAAGAAAACCAGCGCCAGCCCTTGAAGGGCGACCCGCGCCTGCATCAGTTTGTTGCCGTACCGCCGGTTGAAATCGCCGCCACGCGCCATGCCGACCAGACCGACCCCAAGGCAGACCAGCACCGCTAGCGCGGTGATGATGCCCAATATGAAGAATGTTGTAGCCATAGCCGTCAATATAGACCCGATTCCGCCACACCAAAACTTTTCTCGCGCCGATTTCCGGCCGGGACCCCTTGGTCGCTCGCATCTCGCGGATCGACAAGGTCGGGGAGATCGGGGGCGGGCAGATCGGCAAGGACGGCAAGAGAAGAGGAATGGGCCATGGACGATAGAGACGGAAAACCCTCAGCCTCGGCCAATTGCCGCCCGCCGCGCATTCTCGTCGCGGCGTCGCTGGCAGTCGGGTTCGCGTTCGTTGCCCAGGAGGTCGTGGTCTTCGCCGGCCAACCCTGGTCCATCGCGTCGGCGGGTATGGTCGCCAGCTATCTGATCGTCGCGTTCGTGCGCGTTGCAGGATACTTTGCCGCACCCTTCATGATCGGACGCGGCCAATGGCTGAGCTTCATGGCCGGGCTGCTACTGGCCCCGGCATTGGCGAGCTGGGTGCTGATGTTCCTGCCGGCGGCCTTTGGCGACCCCGTGGTCGCCGCACTCGCCGCAATTAGCGGCGTCGTGCTGCTGGCCCTTTACGTCATGATATTCCGGCATTTCGTGATCGAATTCCTGGACAACCGCCACGTGGGACCGGGTAAGCCCCCGGGGGATAGGCGATAGCGGTTCCGGACGTCCTCAACTTGGTGGTTTCGGTTGCGGCTGCGGAAAGCCGCTCAGCCGGTCCGGCACCGGCCTGGGTTCGGCCGGTTCGGTGTTTGCTTCGGTGAAGGTCGGTCGATCGGGGGCCCGTTGAGATTCGATTGCGGTATCATTGGCATTATCATCGTCGTCAGCCCCGGTCGCCGCTGCCTCGGCGGCAAAGGTGGCTGTCCGCTCAGGTGCGGCCGGCCGCGATGCCGGCGTCGGGAAGCCGGCGACCCGATCCGGGATCGGGGACGATTCGCTCGCGGTTCTGTTGCTTTCGGCTCCGTTGCCGTCGGTGCCGACGCTGTCGGGCCGCTGCAAGGGAACCAGGCCGGCGAAACCAACCGGCGCAACCTGTTCCTGGTCGGATGTTGCGTCGCCGCTGGCGGGTGCGGTGTCGACCGCCGCCGGCCCATCATCCAGTTCGCCTATCGGCGCGAGCGGTGCCAATGCGATTTGAGGAATATCGATTGTGGGCACCCCGGCCAGCCGCGCCGGCACGGGTGCGTCGGTCGCGACGTCGGGTCGCGATGCCGGCCGGGGCGCCATTAGCGGTGCGCCGTTCAGGGTGTTATCGTCATCGGTAAGCGCCCAGGTGCCGGATCCGGTTCGGCATCCGCTGGCAGCTTTCTGGCCGCTGTCGCTGAGGTTGACGACGAAGTCCCGGCATATGGCCGGATCCGTCCGCGTTTCCACGACCATCATGGTGCCCCGGCCGGACGGCAAACGGTTTTCGCTGTCGGTCGTCGCGGTTTCCAGGAAGGTTTCGATCGCCTGGGCGTCTTCGCTGTCGACGTCGTCAAAGGAAAAACCAAAGGCGTCGCCCGTTGCGATTGCGACACCGACGGACGCCAACAGCAGCGCCGACGCGGCCGAACCGCAAGGCAATCTCTTCATCCCGCGCATCCGCGCGGTCATTCCGCGCGTCCTCGTGACTGATAGCCAATCCGATGTATGCCGGTGTGTCATCGTACCTCGTCTCGCGGGGCTGATCGGGCCTGTTGCGCCATTGTAAAAAAGTACCTCTAAATAGCACCAAAGCAATTCCGTGTCACATGCGACCCGCCTCCATCGACATATCACTCGCGTTTCGTTGCCGCCCGGATGAAATGCTGATACGACCGCCCGTGGCTGGGACCGGAGCGGCATGGGCCGCCGTCGACGCGACCGGTTCGCACATCGCGGGTCGACAGTTCATTGCCCGACAATCCAACCCGCCCGTCAATCACCCGGACCTCGCAGCGCCGTGATTCGATCGCTCTATAATTTCACGATGGACCTGGCCGCCCACCGGCATGCCGTGACGGCGTTGATGTTGATCGCCTTCGTGGAAAGTTCCGTCTTTCCGATACCGCCCGACGCGATGCTGATCCCGATGATCATGGCGGCGCGCGAGAAGGCGTGGAAGCTTGCCGCCCTGTGCACGATTGCTTCCGTCGCCGGCGGAATTGCCGGATACGGCCTCGGCTATTTTCTGTTCGAAGCCATCGCGCGGCAGATCCTCGAATTCTACGGCTATATCGAACAGTTCGAAGCTTTTCGCCTCAACTATAACGAGTGGGGCGGCTGGATCGTCTTCATCTTCGGTGTCACGCCATTTCCCTATAAGGTCATTACACTGGCAAGCGGCGCAACCGAGCTCAACCCATTGGTTTTCATGGTCGCCAGCGTCCTGTCGCGCGGCCTGCGATTCTTTGTCGTCGCCGCTTTGATCTGGTATTTCGGTCCGCCCATCCGGTCGTTCATCGAGCGCCGTCTGGGCCTCGTCTTCCTCGTCGGCTGTGTGCTGTTGATCGGGGGCTTTGCTTCGCTGCAATTCATGGGTTGATGCCATGTCGCCGGGTTCTTCGTTTCTCGTGACTTTCTATTTCCGCTTCGCGCCGCAGTTGTTGCTGGCGGCAAGCATTGTCGTGCTGGGGACGGCCATGGCGTCGGAGCGCTGGGGCGGACTGCTGCCGTGCCCGCTTTGCCTGTGGCAGCGCTGGCCATACTGGGTGGCGATAGCGATGCTGCTGGCGACGATCATCATACCGGGCCGCGATCAGGGCGCGCTGGTACGGACGTTCCTGCTGACGGCTGTCGGCATCACGTTCACTGTCGGCGCCGGGCTCGGTGGATATCATGTCGGGGTCGAGCAGGGCTGGTGGCCGGGCCTCGCCTCTTGCGGCGCGACCGGTCCGGCGCTCCAGTCAGGAATGGCGGCGGAAGATCTGCGCCAGCAACTGTTCGATACACCGGTTGTGCGGTGTGACCGGCCGGCCTGGACACTGTTCGGCATTTCGATGGCAGGCTATAACATGCTCGTCTCGGCCGTGCTGGCCTTCGCCGCCCTGGCCGCAGCCCTTGTCACTTCGCGGCGGGCGGCAAGGGCAGCGCGATAAGTCGGCGGCGGGCTCAAGGGTCGGGGCAAGAATAGGGGAAAAGGTCAGAAGGCGGAATCGTCCAGCATATGGCCGGCCCGCGTCATCTTGGCATTCAGATAGCGGTAATTGTGCTCGTTGACCGTCGACTGGAGTGCGACCCGGTCGACGACTTCGATGCCACCGTCCGTCAGATGGGCGATTTTTTCGGGATTATTGGTCATCACCCGGATCCGGTCGATGTCCAGCGCCCGCAGCATCGCCACTGCGATCTCGTATCGCCGTTCGTCAGCCCCGAACCCGAGCAGACTGTCGCTGTCGATCGTGTCCAGACCGTGATCCTGCAGATCATAAGTGCGCATCTTGTTGGCGAGGCCGATGCCTCGGCCCTCCTGCGCAAGATAGAGGATGAGGCCCCAGCCGTTGTCGGCAATCGTCTGCACGGCGCCGCGCAGTTGTTCGCCGCAATCGCAGCGCAGGGATCCGAAAAGATCGCCCGTCAGGCAAGCTGAATGTAACCGGACCATAGGCGCCGTCTTGCCATCCGGCGTGCCAATCTGAATGGCGACTTGTTCGGTAACGCCGTCGGCGCCCCGAAACACGATGAAGCGCGTGTCTGTCGATTCCACGAGCGGCACCCGCGCTTCGCTGACCTTCTTCAATGTCAGCGCATTGTTCAGCGGCAGGCTTTCGATGTCGCCGCATCCGACACCCAACAAACGCCCCGACGCCAGCAGCCGCTCGACCGCGGGCACCTGACCGGCCGCGATCGGGGCAACGATGAGCGCCGGGACCAAATGGCAGGCTTTGGCCAGATCGATCGCCTGAACCACATCGGCCGGAGCCGGGCGTGCAGCCGCGCCCGCCAGCATGTCGCGCGCTTCCGACGGCCGTAGCGGTGCGCATGCCACCCGTTGCGACCAATCTGTGGCAGTTAGTTTGCCGAATGGTACCCTCAGCGCCTGAGAGCGGGCGCTGCCGTTGACAAATCCCAGCGTCTGCGCCCGTTCTGCCGTGACGACCAGCCTGGCTTCGTTGCCGGCCAGACTGGCGACGGTTGCTGCGGCATCATCATCGCCGTTTTCGACCGATGCGATGATATACGCGTCTGTATTGCCCCAGAGCACGACCGGGCGGCCCCGGCGAAGATCCGTAGCCGCCCGGTCGGCGCGGATGACACTATCTTCCTCGTTGGCAAAAGACGCATTATCGGACAGATTGGCGGACAAGCTGGACTGATGCCACATTGTATTCATCTCTTCTCCGGTCTGCCGGCTTTGTCCCCATCGAAACGGGGCCTCCCATCGGGGCCGGACTGGCGAGCCGCTTTGCAATAGGCAGGCGGCAGATTAGTCTGAGCCCGGAAGGCCGTCGTTCGAACGGGCTTCCGTGACACTCTCGTTACAGTGCATTACGCGAAATGATGCGTAATGGTTCAAAGTCCAGAGTGGAAAATGCGGACTATGCCGGATGTCACGAAAATCTCCGCCGTATGGAGTGCGCTTCTTGAGGCCGACAGGCGTCGCCGCGAGGGATGCGATCGGGCGGAATGCATCGCGGCCTTCGATGGGCGCACGTCCCGGCAGCCCACGCCGTCAGAGGCGTCGGCGCTGAAAGACATGTTCCTGCCGATCGTGCTGGGCGGCGCCGGGTCCGACCGCGAGCCAGGCGGCATCCACGTCATCGCGCAGATGGGAATGAGCCTCGACGGCCGGATCGCCACTGAATCCGGGCATTCCCACTATATCAACGGGCCGGAGAACATCGTTCACCTGCACCGGCTTCGGGCCTTGTCCGATGCCGTCATCGTAGGGGCCGAAACGGTGGTCACCGACGACGCGCGGTTGACGACCCGTCTCGTCGACGGTCCCGACCCGGTGCGGGTGATCCTCGATCCGCGTGGCCGCGTGCCATCGACGGCTGCTGCAGTGACCGGCGCAGGGGGGACGGCGATCGTGCTGACGGGTCCTGACGTGCCACGGCATCGCGGTGAGATTTCGGGCCAGGGTTCGGCCGGAGACCCGCGCCTGGGGCGGGCGACCGTATGCCGCATGAGCGAGGCTGCGATGACCGTTTCTGGCGGATTTCATCCGGCAGCCGTGATCGACCACCTGGCAGCACGGGGGCTGTCACGGCTGTTCGTGGAGGGCGGCGGACGGCTGGTGTCGGCATTTCTGGCCGCCGGCTGTCTTGACCGTATCCATGTGTGCGTGGCGCCGATGATCATCGGTTCGGGCCGGCCTGGACTGGTTCTGCCGCCGATCGATCGGCTGGACGGCGCGATCCGCGCACCCGCCGCCATTTATCGCCAGGGCGCGGATGTTCTGTTCGATCTCGATCTCAGGGAGGCCGACGGCAGGGGGCAGAGTTCTAGATGAAGTCGATGATCTGGACGAAAAAGCTCTTGATCTTGCGGTCGACGATTTCGCCTTCTGCATTTTTCCGCGATCGGTAGGCGGCGATCAGGGCTTTGAAGAGGTTTTCCATGTTGCCGGTACTGACTTTGAATTCACCAAAGTTGGGTTCGAAGTAGTAAAAATGCGAACCGACGCCCAGAACCTTACCGCCGGATTTGTATCCACATGTCGCATGGGCGCCGCCGCCGACCAACGTAAACCCGATCATTGTGTATTGATGGCTTGAGTTGGATGCGGTTTTAATAAAGCTTACAGCTTGACTTACACTTCTTGCGTTGTCTGCATCCATTCGTTTCATTTTACTCTTTGTGATGCGCATATTATTTTCATTAAGAGCGATTGTCTTGACTTCTGACTGCGGCAGCCATTTTTTGTCCATGACGTAAGGGAAGCCAACAGTCTGCGCCATGTGCCAATTCTCGGCCTCATACAGCCTTTGCTTGATATTGGCATGCATGATCGTCGACCAACTGCCAACATAATCGATCCGATCCTGTGCCGACTCACCCTTGTGCGACTTGTGCCGGGCCATCCATTCGCCGCAGAGTCCAAAACAGATGCCCGTCCGCGAATCATGGTCCTGCGGAAACATTGTTTCGATGTAGTTTTTCTGTTTGAACGGGGCGGTGAGGTAGCTGTCCAATGATGGCATTATTTTTTACCCTGCGGTATGCGTAAGGCCCGAATTGCCACTTTGATAGACAAAAATCGCATAAATTTAAGAAAAATGCACTAAAAATGCATACAGGAAAAGCGTTTGCAAGTTCTGGCGGTCGATGTCCGACAGGCAAGCATGCGGGTTCGGAGCGCCGGCACCCCTTAGGGCAGGGCGGTGAGGTCCAGATGGCCGATGGTGATACCCCAGCTGGCTATGTCTTCGGGCGTCTGCAGGCGACGGCGCCAGATGTCGAGCCAGCCGGTCAGGCGGTCGCGGTGGCCCGGCATCGCGTCGGCGGCGGCGTTGGTGACGCCCGTCACCAGCTCAAGGCCAAGGGCGCCATTGCCGGGGCCGAGGCGCCAGGGGCTGTTGCCCGTCGTCACTTCGTATCCGGCGCGGTCCAGCAACCCCGCCAATGTTTCGGCGCCCTGCGGACCGATGGCGCGGCCAAGCCCCTTGTCGCGGCTCTGGTCGGTGTTGAATCCGTTCAGGATCAGGCTGTCGGCAGGGTCGTCGGGATCGAAGGTCATCACGCCGTCATAGCTGAGCGTGAAATGTACAGCCGCCCTCATCTGGCGAACGCGATCGGTGAACGACCGCAGCCAATCGAGCGAGACGAGGTCGAGCAGCGCGGCCCCCGTTATCAGGTCCGGTGCCCGGCCGCCGGTGGCGGCGATGTCGGGGCCGGTGGGGGAGCGGTTCAGATCGCATACGCTGGTGGTGATCTCCGCGCGCCAGGTCTTGCCCGAGAGCACCAGACCGTCTCCCTGTATTTTGGCGCGGACATCGTTGCGGGCGGCCCAATCAGAAAGCCGCTCCGTCGCGGCGCCTAGCAAGACGGGATCATTGTCGACCAGCAGCCAGGTCTGATCGCCGCCCAGCGCGGGCGCCAGAAATCGCAGATTGGATCCGGTCCCGGATCCCAGATCGCGAACGGTGATCGGCCCGCGATCGTCGCGCCATCCCAGCAAGGCGTCGAGTGCCGCTTCCGAGCGCGATGCGTGGTCGACCGGTTCACGCAGGGCCAGCCATTCGGCGTCGAATCCTTCGGCACCCGTCCCCGTCTCAGTCCCAGTCCCCGTCTCCGGCCCGGTCATCGTCCTGCTCCTCCCAACTTCGAGACATCATCCCGAGGTGCCGGTGCGGCGGCGGCCCGATCAGTGACGGTTATCATCTCTGATGCGACCTCGTCCCAGCCGCGCAACCCTTCGCGGGCCCCCAGAGCGCCGGCGCGCAGACGTCGATAGACGGCGTCGTCGGACAGCACAAGTCCGATCGCGTCGGCAAGCGCTTGCGCATCGCCGACCGGAACCAGCATTGATGCCTCGGCGGGTGCAGTGTCGGCAACCGCGCCTGCCCGTGTCGATACGATGGGCAGGCCGCGTGCCACGGCCTCGGCGATTACCATGCCATACCCCTCGTAGTGAGAGGCGAACACGAACAGGTCGCATTCGGCCCAGACGGCTTCCAGGCCGGCGGTGTCCAGTTCTCCCGCCAGCCGGACGCGACCGGCCAAACCGGACCCGGCCAGTTTCGCGCGGATCATGGCTGCCGTCCCGGGGTCGCGATCCGGCGAACCGACAATGCTAAGCTGCCACGGCAGATCTTTGAGCCGGGCCAGGGCGTCGATCAGAACGTCATAGCCTTTGCGCCGGATGAGCGTGCCGACGGTCATCAGCCGGAAGACGCCGTCCGGCCGGTCGGCGGGGGCGGGGTCGGCTTGATCGACACCGGGTTCAACGACCGAAATACGCGAAGCCTCGACATCGAAATCGGCGAGCCGGGCGGCGGTTGCCGGGCTTGTGCAGACGATGTGGCGCGCAGCAAGCAGTGCACGGCGCTCGGAGCGGTAAAGCGCGTCGGCAGCAACGGGGTCTGTGCCGGTTTCGTCGCAAAGCGGATGATGAACGAGTGCCACGAGCGACAGGCGCCCGGCCTCGTTCATGGCAATATCGGGCATGGCACCAAATGCCAGCCCGTCAACGATGGTAACCGCGCCATCGGGGATCTCAGCCATGGCCTGCGCGGCCTCGGCCAGCTCTGCCGGTGCGGGATGCGGGAACGACTCTGCCAGTCTGATCGTGCGCACATCGCGACCCCGCCCGCGCAGGCCATCGACCACGCGGCGATCGTAGATATACCCGCCGGTCCGCGTATCGAGGCTGCCCGGATGGACGAAATGAACGGGAAAGGCGTGCCCGCTCAGGTTCTCAGGCAGGGTCACTGGTGGGCGTCCTTGCCCGCATTGATGCCGCCTTCGAAGGATGCCCAGGCGGCATGACTTTCGTTCAGGGTCACCTTGATCGCCCGCAGCCCCTTGCCGCTGTCGCCCAGGGCGCCGCCGGCAACTCGGTGCGACAGGCGGTCGAAGATCGTTCGCGCCATGAATTCGGTGGTCGTGTTGATGCCCTTGAAGTCGTCGAGATCGTCCAGGTTCTTGTAGTTGAAATCGGCGAGAACTTCCTTGAGGAGGCCGGTCGCGGCCCCGATATCGGTGACCACATTGTCGTTGTCCAGCGAGGAGCGCCGGAACTCCACATCGACAACATAGGTGGCGCCGTGCAGGTTTTGCGCCGGCCCGAATGTCTCGCCGCGAAAGCTGTGGGCGATCATGAAGTGATCTCTGACGCCTACGGAATACATCGTGATGTCCTTTCAGATCGGGGTGGTCAGGTCGCGTTATGGTCGTAACGGATGCGGTGCATAAGCGTTCCGGCCGGTCGGTCGGTCAGCTTCGCCATCGTCGCCGGCAGGTCGCCGAAACGGCTTTCGCCGGTGATCAGGGCGTCGAGTGCCGGATCGGTCAGTAGCCCCAGCGCACAGGCCATACGGCGGCTGAAGTCCCATCGCGGCTGCCGTTGGGCCGGGATGCGGCCAACCTGGCTTGAGCGAACGGTCAGCCGCCGGGCGTGAAAATCCTCACCCAGCGGCATGGCCGGTTCGGTGGTGCCGTACCAGCTGGCCTCGACGATGGTGGCCTCGGTATCGGCAAGGGACAGCGCCTGGCGCAGCCCGTCGGGGTTGGCGCTGGTATGGATGACGGCATCGCGGCTCGGCTCAGCAGCAGCCGCGCCGGGCGGGACGAGCGTCAGCCCCAGCGCGCTGGCCGCCGCCGCTTTGGTCGTGTCAGGGTCAATCAGATCGACCGTCACGCCGGGAATTCGCGCGGCCAGCCAGGCGACGAGACAGCCGACTACGCCGGCCCCGATCACAGCCACCCGATCGCCGATACCGATGCCGGAATCCCAAAGAATGTTGACCGCCGTCTCGGCATTCGCGGCCAGCACCGCCCGCTCCGGCGGTACACCGTCGGGCAGGGGGTGGACCATGGCGGCGGGCGCGACAAACCTGTCCTGATGGGGGTGAAGGCAGAAGGCTGATTTGCCCTCCAGGACCGCGGGCCCGCTTTCGACCGTTCCGACGGCGATATAGCCGTATTTGACCGGAAAAGGGAAGGTTCCCTCCTGCAGCGGGGCGCGCATGGTCTGCCATTGGCTTTCCGGCACCCCTCCGGTAAAGACGAGACTTTCCGTGCCGCGGCTGATGCCGCTATAAAGAGTGCGCATTACGACATCCGCCGCCGTCGGTGCCGGAAGCGTCGTCTCACGGATTTCCCCCTGTCGGGGCCCGGTGGTCCAGAAGGCGTTGGCAGTGGGCATCGGTGCTGGCGGCCTCGTTGTTGTTGCGCTTCGGGGGCCATTGCGCCACCCGGCAGAGACCATAGGCATTCCGGACGGTCCGTGGCCATAGCAGACAGACTGCGAAGTCGGCCGAAAGGTATGCTAGATAAACGCGTAAGATCAGCGGACAAGGGGCGCCGGGCACATTACGGGCCTTGACCGGCGGGCGGTGATTGCCCAAAGGATGTGCGGCTATCAATCGATCGAGTATCAGCAATTCGGGACCGGGCGACCATGGCGGGCCATTCTCAGTTCAAGAACATCATGCATCGGAAAGGCGCGCAGGACGCAAAGCGCGCCAAGATATTCACCAAGCATATCCGCGAGATCGAAACCTCCGTTCGGGCCGGTAGCCCGGAGCCGGAGAAGAATCCGCGACTGCGGGCGGCCATTCAGGCGGCCAAGGGCGACAACATGCCCAAGGACAACATCGAGCGGGCGATCAAGAAGGCCAGCGGCGCCGGCGACGGCGCAAACTACGAGGAAGTCCGCTACGAAGGCTATGGGCCGCAGGGCGTGGCGATCATCGTCGAAGGCCTGACCGACAACAAGAACCGGACGGCCGCCGAGGTCCGCGCGGCCTTCGCCAAGCACGGCGGCAGCCTGGGCGAGACCAATTCGGTCGCCTTCACGTTCAATCAGGTCGGCGAACTGATCTTTCCGGCAGAGGGGATCGATTCCGACGCCATGTTCGAGGCGGCGCTGGAAGCGGGCGCCGAGAATGTCGAAACCGCCGGCGACGACTATAGCGTGACCTGTGTCGCGGAAGACTTCTCCGAGGTGCGCGATGCGCTGGAGGCCCGGTTCGGGGTGCCGAAATGGGCGGGGCTGAGCTGGAAGCCGAACAACACCATTCAGGTGGACGAGGACACGGCCCGGACGCTGATGAAGCTGATCGACACACTCGAAGACAACGATGACGTTCAGCGCGTCTCGTCGAACCTGGAAATTACCGAAGACGTCATGGCTGCTCTGTCGGCCTGAATCGGGCCCGATTGCCGATACGATTGCCGGGACTGCTCGGAAGAGGGCGCAATGCGGATCATCGGGCTGGACCCCGGACTGCGGACGACAGGCTGGGGCGTGATCGACGTGGCCGGCTCCCGTCTGCGCCATGTCGCGGACGGCGTCGTCACGACCGACGCCGCCGCCGCGCTTTCGGATCGGCTCAACCAGTTGCATGACGGGCTGATGACGGTACTTCAGCAGTTCGATCCGGCTGAAGCCGCGATCGAGGAGACCTTCGTCAACAAGAACCCGACTTCCACCCTGAAACTGGGCATGGCGCGGGGCGTGGTACTGCTGGTTCCCGCCCGGCGCGGCCTGCCAGTCGGTGAATACAGCGCGAACCACGTCAAGAAATCGGTCGTCGGGGCCGGTCACGCCCAGAAGGAGCAGGTACAGCTTATGGTGCGCATGTTGCTGCCCGGCACTACGCCAAAAAACGCAGATAGTGCCGACGCGCTGGCCGTGGCGATCTGCCATGCCCATCACAGTCAGACAAATCGGCGCATCGCCGGCGTTCCCTCGTGATTGCCAAACTGCGCGGCATTCTCGACATGGCCGGTACGGACAGCGCCGTCATCGATGTCGGCGGCGTCGGTTACCTCGTGTTCTGCTCCGGGCGCACGCTTTCGCGGTTGGGCGAGCCGGGGGCGCCGGTGACCGTGATCGTGGAAACCCAGGTCCGCGAGGATCACATCCATCTGTTCGGATTTGCCGAGGCGCGGGAGCGGGACTGGTTCCGGTTGCTTACAACGGTTCAGGGCGTGGGAAGCCGCGTGGCGCTGGCGATCCTGAGCGTCCTGGCACCCGACGATGTCGCCAATGCCATCATGGCGCAGGACAAGGCCGCGCTGACCCGCGCCGACGGCGTCGGGCCGAAGCTCGCCGGGCGGATCCTGTCGGAATTAAAGGACAAGACTGGCTCGATCGGCGTGCCCGGCAAGGCCGGCGCCGCTGCCGGCATCGCGGCTGCGGCGCCGATGGGTGACAGATCGGATGCGCCAGCCGGCGCCACCGGCGATACGCTGGTCGAAGACGCGGTTTCGGCTCTGGTCAATCTGGGCTACGGTCGCAGTGATGCTTTTGCGGCCGTCCGGACGGCGATGGGCGACCTCGGTACCGGAACGTCGCTTGCGCGGCTGATTCCGCGGGCGCTGAAGGAGTTGGCGCGGTGAGCACGATTGACCCAACCCATGGTACCGAATTCGGGGGCGGCGAGGACGAAAGCCGGCTGGTGTCAGCGGACTTCGCCACCGGCGATCGGCAGGAAACGGCGCTCAGACCCGACCGGCTCGACAGCTTCATCGGACAGCAGCAGACGCGTGCCAATCTCAAGGTTTTCATCGATGCGGCCGTGGCCCGGGGCGAGGCGCTGGACCATGTACTGCTGCACGGGCCGCCGGGGCTGGGCAAGACGACGCTGTCGAACATCGTCAGCCGGGAACTGGGCGTCGGATTTCGCGCGACATCGGGACCGGTCATCCAGAAGGCCGGCGACCTGGCGGCAATCCTGACCAACCTGCAGCCGCGCGACGTGCTGTTCATCGACGAAATCCACCGTCTCACCCCGGTGGTCGAGGAAATTCTCTATCCGGCGATGGAGGATTTCCAGCTCGACCTCGTCATTGGCGAGGGGCCGGCCGCCCGCAGCGTCCGCATCGATCTGCCGCCCTTTACCCTGGTCGGCGCGACGACGCGCTCGGGCCTGCTGACCACGCCGCTGCGGGAGCGATTCGGCATTCCGCTGCGTCTGGAGTTCTATACCGCCGTTGAACTGGGACTGATCGTCAGCCGGGCAGCCAAGCTGCTGAATTGCGACATGACGGTCGACGGCGCCGCCGAGATCGCCCGCCGGTCGCGCGGAACGCCCCGCGTCGCCTCGCGGCTGCTGCGCCGCGTGCGCGATTTCGCTGCTGTCGAGGGTCAGTCCCGCGTCGACCGCGCCATAGCCGACCTGTCGCTGAAGCGTCTGGATGTGGACGAGAACGGCCTGGACGCCATGGACCGGCGCTATCTGTCGATCATCGCCCGGATCTATGGCGGCGGTCCCGTCGGCGTCGATACGCTTGCTGCCGCCCTGTCGGAAGAACGTGATGTTCTGGAAGACGTGATCGAGCCGTATCTCCTCCAGCAGGGGCTGCTCCAGCGAACGCCGCGGGGACGGGCGCTGACCCGGTCCGGATTCGTTTATCTGGGGCTGGACGCGCCAGCGGCCGGACCGGCGCCGCAGGCGCGTTTCGATTTTGCGGCCTCTGACGGCGGCCCGGCGACCGATAGCGACAAGCAAACGGAGCCATAGCATGACCGACGCCGTGGATGACGGGCGCCTGTCGCCCGCCCCCGCACATGTCCACCGAGTCCGCATCTATTGGGAAGACACCGATGCATCGGGAATCGTCTACCACGCCAATTATCTGAAGTTCACCGAGCGGGCGCGGACCGAATGGCTGCGGGCTCTGGGCCGCTGGCAAAGCCGGGTACTGGACGAATCGGGGATCGCCTTTGTTGTGCGGCGTGCCGAGATGGAGTTCCACCGTCCGGCCCGGCTCGACGACCTGCTGGATGTCGAAACGCGGCTGGGTCGGGTGTCCGGGGCCACATTGACCGTGAACCAGAGCATCATCGCCGTCGAAGACAGCGATTCCGGCGATGAGCGGGCCGAATCCGATACCGATCGATGTTTTCGCCCGACATTAGTCACAGTCTGTGTGCAACTAGCATGTGTCGACCAGCGCGGACGGGCTGTACGATTGCCGCCAGCGTTCCGCGCGACGGCGTCGGCGTAACGGGCAGGGATAACTGTTGGTTACTGGAACGGTAGATTCGGGGATGGTGGGTTTTCGATGGACGAATTGAGCACTGCGCAGCTGGCCGGCCAGGCCGCCCATGATCTGTCGCTCTGGGGGCTGTTCCTTCAGGCGGACATCGTTGTAAAGATCGTTATGCTGCTGTTGATCGTCGCGTCGGTCTGGTGCTGGGCGATCATCTTCGACAAGGCCCGCAAGATCCGCCGCCTTCGTGCCGCCGCCGACGATTTCGAGGAGTCGTTCTGGTCAGGCGGATCGCTGGAAGATCTCTATGACCGCGCAGGCCGGGAGCCGCAGGAACCGATGGCGGCAGTCTTCGGCGCCGGCATGCGCGAGTGGCAATATTCGACCGAAACGCCAGGCGACGGCCACGGCCATCTCAGGGCCGGGTTCGATTCGCGGCTGGAGCGCAGCATGGGGCTGACGCTCTCGCGCGAAATGGGTGAGACCGAGCGCGGGATGACGTTTCTGGCGTCGGTCGGGTCGACCGCGCCGTTCATCGGCCTGTTCGGCACGGTCTGGGGCATCATGAACTCGTTCACCTCGATCGCGGCGTCGGCGAATACCAGCCTCGCGGTTGTGGCGCCGGGGATCGCCGAAGCACTGTTCGCTACGGCGCTCGGCCTGTTCGCGGCTATCCCGGCCACCGCGGCCTATAACAAGTTTTCCAACGATCTCGCCAAATACGCCGAACGTCTGGAAAACTTTGCCGGCGAATTCGGGGCGATCCTGTCGCGCCACATTAACGAGCGGACATGATCAATGGCCATGACGCCGAATAGTGGCACGCGATACCCAAGCAACGGGCGCGGCCGAAGGGCGGGGCGGGCCTATCGTCCCATGGCCGAGATCAACGTCACGCCGTTCGTCGATGTCATGCTGGTGCTGCTGATCGTTTTCATGGTCACGGCGCCGTTGTTGACGGTCGGCGTCGAGGTGGATCTGCCCCGGACCGAGGCCCGGCAGCTCGAACAGGAAGCACAGGATGATCCGGCCGTGATCACGGTGGACCGGGATGGCGCCGTTTTCTTCGGCGAAACCCCGGTGGAACTGGCGACCCTTGGCGAGACGATCCGTGGCGTGCGCGGCGAGAATCCGAATATCAGAATCTTTGTGCGCGGCGATCGGACGATCCAGTACGGGCGAGTCATGGAAGTGATGGGCGCCCTGAACACCGGAGGCTTTACCAATGTGGCGCTGGTGGCGGAACTGCCATCGCCCGCTGGTGATTCTGCTTCGCCTGCGGCCGGCCCATAGGCAGGCATGATGCGATCGAGTGTTGCCTCTTCGATAGTTCTGCATCTGTTGATCCTCGCGGTCATCGTGCTAGGGCCATACATCTTCCAGCGCCCGCGGCCGGAAATCGCTATTTCGCAGGTATCGGTCATCACGGCCGAAGAGTTCGACCGCGCACAGGGGAACGTAACGGGGGGAGAAACGGCCGCCGCGACGCCGGAGCCTGAGCCGGAGCCGGAGCCGGAACCTGAGCCGGAGCCGGAGCCCGAGCCGGAGCCGGAGCCGGAGCCTGAGCCTGAGCCTGAGCCGGAGCCCGAGCCTGTTCCCGAGCCCGAGCCCGAGCCTGTTCCCGAGCCTGAGCCCGAGCCTGAGCCGGAGCCGGAGCCTGAGCCTGAGCCTGAGCCTGAGCCGGAGCCGGAGCCCGAGCCTGTTCCCGAGCCCGAGCCCGAGCCTGTTCCCGAGCCTGAGCCCGAGCCTGAGCCCGAACTTGCGGAGGTCACGTCACCGCCCCAGGCGCCGCGGCCCGGACAGCGCCCGCAACCGCCTCAGCCCCAACCGGAGCCCGAACCCGAGCCTGAACCGGAGCCCGACCCCGAACCCGACCCCGACCCCGACCCCGACCCCGAACCCGACCCCGACCCCGACCCCGACCCCGACCCCGACCCCGCGAGCGACGACCTGGGAGCGCTGCTGGACGATCTGGCTTCTCGGGACGAGGCAACGCAACCGCGCCAGTCAGGCCCCAGTCAGCCAACACGGTTGGGTCGGGCGGACGAAGACGCCTTGCGGGCGGCCGTCCGTGAATGCTGGAATGTGGATGCGTTTGCGGCGGAACAGCCGCCGGCAGTGCTGATCAATATCCGGATGAATGCGGATAAGACGGTTGCCGATGCGACGGTCGACGACATGCAGCGCTATAACAACGACAATGCGTTCAGGGCCGCGGCCAATGCTGCCCGCCGGGCTGCCATGAACCCGCAATGTCAGCCCTGGCCGCTTCCGGACGGCCGCTATGACGAATGGCAGTATATCGAAATGAACTTTGATCCGAGCGATATGTTCTGACTACGGACTGGTATTGAAGTGGTTGTAAATGCCCATGAGGGAGCGTGAAAGCATGACGAATGGTTACTCGGCCGCTGGGCCGGCACTGCATTCCCGATGGATTGGTGCACTACTGGTTGCCGGCACGGCCCGGCTAAGCCGTTGGGCGAATATGGTGCCAGTAATGAGCGCGTTAATGGCCGTCGCTGTTCTGGTCATGCCCGGGCAACCCGCTCAGGCGCAGGTTCAGATCGATATTACTCAGGGCGTGACCGAACCGCTGCCGATCGCGATCACGAACTTCGTCGGCGCCGATGGCGGAGACTCCGAAGTCGGCCGCGATATCGCCTCTGTCGTTGCAGCCAATCTGCAGCGGTCGGGTGTTTTCAGGCCGATCAGCCCCGGTTCCTTCATTCAGTCGCCGCAGGACATTCAGTCGGGGCCGAATTTTTCGGAATGGTCGATCATCAATGCCCAGGCGCTTGTCGGCGGTCGCGTCCGGACCGAAAGCGACGGCCGGTATCGGGTGGAGTTTCGGCTCTGGGACGTCATCAACGAAAGCCAGATGGTCGGGCTGGCCTATTCAACCGCGCCTGACAACTGGCGGCGGGTGGCCCATATCATTTCCGATGCGATCTACAGCGAGATCACCGGCGAGGACGGGTACTTCGATACGCAGATCGTCTATGTCTCCGAGAGCGGCCCCGGTGACAACAGAACCAAGCGCCTTGCGATCATGGATCAGGACGGTGAAAATCACCGCTTTCTGACCGACGGCAGTTCTCTTGTCCTGACACCCAGGTTTTCGCCCTCGGCACGTGAAATAACATATCTGTCGTATCAGAATAACCGACCCCGGGTATTCCTGTTCAACATAGACAGCGGCCGGCAAGAAAGCCTGGGCGAATTCCAGGGCATGACATTCTCGCCGCGTTTTTCGCCCGATGGCAACCGCGTGGTCATGAGCCAGGCGGTGCAGGGGAATTCCGACATTTATGTAATGGACCTTCGGACCCGCGACATGCGGCGGCTGACCGATGCGCCGGGCATTGATACGTCGCCCAGCTTCTCGCCCGATGGGGGCCAATTGGCTTTCGAGAGCGACCGTGGCGGCAGCCAGCAGATCTATACGATGAATGCCGATGGTTCCAATTCGCGGCGCATAACGTATGGTGACGGCCGCTACGGAAGTCCGGTTTGGTCGCCGCGTGGCGATCTGATCGCGTTTACCAAAATCGAGGGCGGGCGGTTTCACATCGGCGTCATACGCCCCGATGGCACGGGCGAACGAATACTGGCCGAGGGCTACCATGTCGAGGGTCCGACCTGGGCGCCGAATGGCCGGGTGCTGATGTACTTCACCGAGACGCCCGGATCGTCGGGAGCGCGTTCGGCGCTGAGGGCCGTGGACATTTCCGGCGCTCACAGCTGGAACGTGCCGACGCCTCAGGATGCGTCCGATCCCGCCTGGTCGCCATTGATTCCGTGAGCGTCGGCCCGTCTTGTGATCTGCGGTGGATGGTGTATCCCCAACCTTGAATCCCCTGCCGACGAACGCGGCCACCCGCGCCCAACAACCAGTAATGATCAAACAAGGATGATATTTCGATGCGGTTAAAATTTGCAGCAGTCATGGCGACGGCAATTCTGGTGGCAGCCTGTTCAAGCACACCCGACCAAACAGCCTCCGCAACCGGCGAAGGGACTTTCAGCGATGGCGATGGCGCCGGTACCGGCACCGGAATCGACCGTCAGGTCGCCACCGGCGACGTCGCTCCGGGATCTCAGGAAGATCTCGTCGTCAATGTCGGAGATCGGGTCTTTTTCGGCTTCGATGAATATCAGATCAGTCAGGAGGCGCAGAATACGCTGCGCCAACAGGCCCAGTGGCTCAACCGGTATCCGAACATCAATGTGGTCATTGAGGGCCATTCCGATGAGCGCGGGACGCGGGAATACAATCTGGGGCTTGGCGATCGCCGCGCCAACGCCGTCAGGAGCTTTCTCGTCTCACAGGGCGTCTCGGACAGTCGGATAAGCACCGTCAGCTATGGTAAGGAGCGCCCGGCGATTCTCGGCAGCAACGAAGACGCCTGGGCGCGCAATCGCAGAGGCGTCACGGTCGTCAACTGAACGGGGATACAATCGACATCGGCCGGGTCGACGCTGCCCTACCAGAGCGACCGGCCGATGGCGGTCACAGCATTGCCGCTTTGCGATGTCAGTGAATACGACCACATATCGAGTTGTGGCATAAGTTGAGTATGCCGTTTCGCAAGGAGCCGGATCAGATGATCGTCAGAATGTCGCCTGCAGCGCCGCCACGAACTGCCCGGATTGCCGGACGGGGGCGGGGCCGCTTGGCCGCCGGCGCGGGCGTTGCGATGGTGATGGCCTTGTTGACCGCCAGCCCGTCGGCAATGGCCGATCAACGCATCGATTTGGCGACACCGACCCTGTCGGGCAGTGAGATCGACAGCGGAGTGCATGGCTACGGCCTTCATCTTGCGCAAGCGCCCCGATCCCTTATCGATGGGTTCGGTTCTCGTGGATCTTCGGTCCAGCCGATTCAGTCGCTTTCATCGGACTATGCCGCATCCGTGGAAACGCGGATTCAGGCACTGGAGCGTGAGATCTCCGAACTGACCGGCCAGGTCGAGGAGCTGAGGTTTCGAAACGAGCAGTTGGCCGCGCGACTGGACCGTGTGCTCAACGATGTCGAATTCCGACTGTCCGAGTTGGAATCCACCGGCAGTGGGGCCGCCGGACAGAATGCTCAGCAGAGCAACGGTACCGTCGACCAGTCGGTGGCGTCGGGCGCAGGGACCGGTGCGGAGCCGGCCTCCGGAAACGGGGACACCGGGGGCGAACGTTCTGTTTCCGGCGATGGCGAGATGACCGATACGATTCGCACGTTGGGGACGATTCCGCTGACCGGGGGGCGTCCGGCGCCGCCGGAAGAATCCGCGGGCTCCGGCAATCGATCCGGGGGCACCTCGGCGCCACAGTCGAATGCCGCTGATTCCGGATTCGACGCTGGCGATGCGATGGCCGAGCTGCCATTGCCCCAGGGAGAAAGCGGGGAGGCCAGCGCGGATTACGATGAGGCGTACGGGCTGTTGACGCGCGGACGGTACAGCCAGGCCGAAGAGGCATTCCGTGCCTTCATAGACCGTCATTCCGGTCATCGGCTTGCTGATAACGCCCGCTATTGGCTTGGCGAAACCTTTTATATCCGCGAACGGTACGAGGATGCTGCCCGTACGTTCGCAAGCGCCTATCAACAATCGCCGGAGGGCAACAAGGCTCCCGACAACCTGCTGAAGCTGGGGCTGTCATTGGCGTCGCTCGATCAGCGCGAGGATGCATGCACTGCGCTTACCCGTGTTTCGGAGAATTTTCCCGACGCGCCTGGCGCCATTTCCGATCGGGCACGGCAGGAGCTTTCCCGCCTGTCGTGCTGAGCGGTTTGTTTAAACAACGCGAGACAGTGCGTGTGAAACCGGGCGCAGCGTCATCACCGGAGACGATCTCGGAGCGCTTGCTGGCATCCGCAGAACAGGATTTTGGCGCCGTTGCAAACGCGGACGGGGGCGGCGACGGATCGCCTTTGGTGCTCGCCGTATCCGGCGGTGGCGACAGCATGGCCATGGCCTGTCTGGCCAGTTTCTGGGCGAAACGTACGGGACGCCGCCTGCTTGCCGTGACGGTCGACCATGGGCTGAGACCAGAGAGCGGTGACGAAGCGCGCCGCGTGGGTACGCTACTGGCGCCATTGGGCATCCGGCATCGGATCGTAATCTGGGAACACCCGCCGATCGGCGGCGGTGTTCAGGCCAAGGCTCGCGAGGCGCGGTATCGGCTGTTGGGCGACGTCTGTCGCGACACCGGTGCGCAGTGCATGATGACGGCACACACGGCAGACGATCAGGCAGAAACGGTCGCAATGCGGATATTGCGCCGGTCGGGTCCCGACGGCCTGGCCGGAATGACGGCCCTGCGCGATCTGGGCGGGGTCATTCACGCGCGCCCGCTGCTGAGTTGGCGCCGCGCGATGCTGCGGCAGGTTTGCCGCGAAGCTGGCATCGGGTGGATCGAGGATCCGTCCAACGACGACGCGACCTACACCAGAATCGCAATGCGCCGCGCCCTCGCGACACAGGTGCCCGATACGGCCGAGGCCGGGACGGACCTGACGTCGGAGCTGCTCCGGCTGGGGCGTGCAATGGGGACGGTACGCAGACACATCGAGCAGGCCGTATTGGCGGCAGGCAGTCGTTATCTGACGATCGATGCCGCGGGCGAGGCGGAGATCGCGGCGGACGGGCTGCGTGGCCTGGCGCCTGCTGTGGCCGACAGACTGGTCGCGCGCGTACTGACCGCCATCGGCGGGCGCGGGTTTCCGGTCGAACCGGCTGCCGGTGCCCGGGCGGCAGCACTTGTTGGTCAGGGCCACGATGGCGGGCCGGGACGAGGCCATCTGTCTATTTCAGGCTGTCTTTGCCGTATGGCGACCGGCAGGAAAGCCGGCCCGTTTGCCGGGCAGACAGTGCTGAGATTGGTGCGTGAGCCCGGGCGGACGACCAGTCGCATGCGCGTAGCGGCTGGCGATACGGTATTGTGGGACAACCGCTTCATGGTTGGTCCGGTACCGGTGGCTGGATGGGTAGTGGCGCGGCAATCGCTCACGGACCTTGGCGGGACGGCCAAAGAGGCCCATCTGATCTCTATTGGCCGTACCTTCTGCTGTGGCGGTGTACGGGGTACGGGTGATAAGCTTGCGACAACTCCGTTCCTGAGCGACGAGGCGGGGCGTCCGATTGCCGCACCGCTCATTGCGAACCAGAAGGTTTCGGCGGTTGTTGGCGATAGTGCCGGCGGGGCGATCGGCGCGATGGGCGGAGTTGACGGGCCTGCGGAAGGCCCCGGAATAGAGCCAGGCGAGGTTTTCGGCATCCGCTGGGCGCCGAGGATTCCGCCGGATCGGCCAGCGTTCGCCGTTGTTGGAACGGCGAACCGCATTATTTAGTGTAGAGGGGACGGGTTTCGACCCGGCGGTGAGGATGAGAGGCGGTGAGACGTGAATAATCTCGGCAAGAATCTGGCGCTGTGGATCATTATCGGTCTGCTGCTGGTGGCGTTGTTCAACCTTTTTCAGGGATCGGGCGAGCAGTCCGCACAGCAGTCGGTTCCCTATAGCGATTTCGTGACCGCTGTCGATCAGGGCCGGGTTTCCGACGTCACGATGAAGGGCAACCAGATCACCGGCAGCTACCAGGATGGGCGGACGTTCTCCACATACGCCCCTCCGGGCAGCGATGTGGTTCAGCGGTTGACCGAAGCCGATGTCCGCGTGTCGGCGGAGCCGGATGACAGCAATATGCCGTCCATTTTCAGTATCCTGCTGTCCTGGTTCCCGATACTTCTGCTGATCGCGGTCTGGATTTTCTTTATGCGCCAGATGCAGGGCGGCGGTGGCAAGGCCATGGGCTTCGGCAAGTCCAAGGCCAAACTGCTGACCCAGCATCACGGGCGCGTGACATTCGACGAGGTCGCCGGCATCGACGAAGCCAAGCAGGAGCTGGAGGAAGTCGTCGAGTTCCTGAAAGATCCGCAGCGCTTTCAGCGTCTCGGCGGCAAGATCCCCAAGGGCTGCCTTCTTGTCGGACCTCCCGGCACAGGTAAGACGCTGACAGCCCGCGCGGTCGCCGGCGAGGCCAATGTGCCGTTCTTTACCATTTCGGGTTCTGATTTCGTCGAGATGTTCGTCGGCGTCGGCGCGAGCCGTGTGCGCGACATGTTCGAGCAGGGCAAGAAGAACGCGCCGTGCATCATCTTTATCGACGAGATTGACGCCGTCGGCCGTCATCGCGGTGCCGGACTGGGCGGCGGCAATGACGAGCGTGAGCAGACGCTGAACCAGCTTCTGGTCGAGATGGACGGGTTCGAGGCGAACGAGGGCGTTATCCTGATCGCCGCGACCAACCGGCCTGACGTGCTGGATCCCGCGCTTCTGCGTCCCGGTCGTTTCGACCGTCAGATCGTTGTGCCCAACCCGGATCTGGTCGGGCGCGAGAAGATTCTGAAGGTCCATATGCGCAAGGTGCCTTTGGCGCCGGACGTCGATGCAAAGGTTATCGCGCGGGGAACGCCCGGTTTCTCTGGTGCCGACCTCGCCAACCTTGTCAACGAGGCCGCCCTGCTGGCGGCGCGGCGCCGGCGGCGGGTCGTCGGCCAGCAGGAATTCGAGGACGCCAAGGACAAGGTCATGATGGGCTCGGAACGCCGGTCCATGGTCATGACCGAAGAAGAAAAGAAACTGACGGCCTATCACGAGGCCGGTCACGCGGTTCTCGCGGTTCATGAAGAAGCGTCGGATCCGATTCACAAGGCAACGATCATTCCCCGGGGACGTGCGCTCGGAATGGTGATGCGACTGCCCGAACGTGACCGCGTCAGTCTTGGCAAGCATAAATGCCAGGCCGATCTGATCGTCGCGATGGGGGGCCGGATCGCGGAAGAGCTGATCTTCGGGCCGGAGAAGGTGACTTCGGGGGCATCGGGCGACATTCAGATGGCCACCAATCTTGCCCGCAAGATGGTGACTGAATGGGGCATGAGCGAAAAGCTCGGCATGCTTCAGTACGGGGCGCCGGAGCAGGAGGTGTTCCTCGGCCACTCGGTGACCCAGTCGCAGAATATGTCCGACCATACGGCGCAGTTGGTCGACGAGGAGATCCGGCGGATCGTCGACGAAGCTTACGAGCGGGCCCGGAAGCTGCTTGTCGACAATATCGATCAGCTTCACAAACTCGCAAATGGGCTTCTCGAATACGAGACCCTTTCCGGCCAGGAGATCGACGCACTGTTGCGCGGCGAGGATATCGTCCGCCCCGAGCCGGATGACACGCCGCCACCGCCGAAACGTCCGGCGGGCAAGAAATCCTCGGTGCCGACCGGCGGTGCCAAAAAGGGCTTTGGCCCCGAGCCCGCAGGTACGTGAGGTCGGAATGATGGCCACGAACGGCAGCGCCGGGGATCCGGCGCTGCATGCACAAGCCGACAAAAGCCCCGGTCTCGACCGGGGCTTTTGTCGTTGGTTGGCGGATGATCCGTCCGCGCGGCTGTATCTGCGGCCGCTGCCGCTCGCAATTTCTCCCGGCGGTTTCTGCGAGAGCGATCTGGGCGGCGTGCCAAAGGCTAGCGGGCTGCCCGGTGCGTTGCCGTTGGCCGGGGGGCCGGTGCAGTTCGCGCAGATCGAGGTGATCGTTCGCCCGGCTTCCGGGGACGGATTGGCCAACCCCGGCCGGGCTGTTGCAAACGCGGACGACGTTAGAGACTGGGCGCGGACGGTGGGGCGCGAGGACGAGGTCGCCCGGCGCCTTGCCAATCTGACGGCGCCGCGCGCGGCGCTGGCCGGGCTATCCCTGGACAGGCCGCGTGTCATGGGAATTGTCAATGTGACGCCGGACAGTTTTTCCGATGGCGGCGACTTCAGCGACCGGCAGTTGGCGATCGATCACGGCCGATCGCTCGTCGACGCAGGATGCGACATCCTTGATATCGGCGGCGAAAGCACGCGGCCGGGCGCCATGCCCGTGCCGGTGGCCAGGGAACTGGAGCGCGTCCTGCCGGTGATCGAAGCCCTGGCCCCGTTGGGGGTGCCGATCTCGATCGACACCCGGCATGCCGACGTCATGCGCGCCGCGCTGGCAGTGGGCGCGCGGATCATCAACGATGTCACTGCACTGACCGGCGATCGCGAAAGTCCGCCGACTGCGGCGGCAGCCGATCCGGTGCCGGTCGTGCTTATGCATATGCTGGGCGAGCCTCAGACCATGCAGGACGCGCCGCGCTATGATTGCGCGCCGCTGGACGTCGCGGATCGGCTGGAAGCCTTCTGTTCGTCCGCGATGGCCGCCGGCATCGATCGCTCACGTCTCGTCATCGACCCGGGCATCGGGTTCGGCAAGACCGTTGCCCATAATATCGACGTTCTGCGCCACACGGCCATGCTGCATATGTACGGGTTTCCGGTTCTGATCGGGCTGTCGCGCAAGCGGTTTCTGGGATCGATTGGGGGGACTGCTGGCGGGCCGGGCCCCGGCAGCAACTCACTGCCGCCCAAGGCGCGGCTGCCGGCCTCGTTGGCGGCAGGGATGTTCGCCTTGCAGCAGGGGGCACAGATATTGCGGGTCCACGATGGCGCCGAAACGGTTCAGGCCGTTCGGTTGCTGCAGGCACTGCGCTAGCCGTTTGCCCGGTTCAATCCGTTCTGCTGCGGTTACTATATAGTCACCGCTCCGGGACCATGGCGGCCTTGATCGCTCTGGTCCCGGTGCGCTATGCCTTTGCACAGTCGAACGCAATTGTTTTCGGTGGCTCAGGGCCGCCATACGCGTTCTTACCGGTTGAGACGGTGACCCATGACAAGAAATTTGTTCGGAACGGATGGTATCAGGGGCACGGCCAACCGTGAGCCGATGACAGCGGAAACCGCGCTGAAAGTGGCGGCGGCGACGGCCGTCCAGTTCCGCAACGGCGGTCACCGGCACAGTGTCGTCATCGGCAAGGACACCCGCCTTTCGGGCTATATGATCGAGCCGGCGCTTACTGCCGGATTCATCTCCATGGGCATGGACGTCACCCTGGTCGGCCCGATGCCGACACCGGCGGTTGCCATGCTGACCCGGTCGCTTCGGGCCGATCTGGGTGTCGTTATATCGGCGTCGCACAATCCTTATGAAGACAACGGAATCAAGCTTTTCGCGCCGGACGGGTACAAGTTGTCGGACGAGGTCGAGGCGTCGATCGAGCGGTGGATCGACAGCGGCACGGAATCGATGCTTCCGGGGCCGGACAAGTTGGGCAAAGCCCGGCGACTCGAAGACGCTCAGGGGCGATACATCGAATACTGTAAATCGACGCTACCCCGCGGCGCACTGCTGGAGGGGCTGAAAGTTGTCGTGGATTGCGCCAATGGCGCCGCCTATCATGTTGCGCCTCGCGTACTGTGGGAACTGGGGGCGGATGTCATCAGTATCGGCGTTTCGCCCGATGGCCGGAATATCAACAAGGGCTGCGGTGCCACCGCGCCACTGGCCATGCAGCAGGCGGTTCTCGACAACCAGGCCGATCTGGGAATAGCCCTCGACGGGGATGCGGATCGTCTGATTCTGGCCGACGAAAAAGGCACGCGCGTCGATGGCGATCAGGTCATGGCATTGATCGCCCGCAGCTATCAGAAATCGGAGCAGCTCAGCGGTGCGGGCATGGTCGCGACCGTCATGTCGAATCTGGGTCTGGAGCGGTTCGTCACCGGACTGGGCCTGAAGTTCCACCGAACCCGCGTCGGGGATCGCTATGTGGTCGAGGCCATGCGCGATCTGGGTTTGAATCTGGGTGGCGAGCAGTCCGGCCATATCGTGTTGAGCGATTATTCGACCACGGGCGACGGCCTGATTGCGGCACTGCAGGTTCTGAACGTCCTCAGGCAGTCCAGCAGCCCGGCGAGCGATCTACTCAGCGTCTTCAAGCCGGTGCCGCAATTGCTCAGAAACTTCCGCTATAGCCCCCGCGCCGACGGACAATCGCCCCTGGACGATGTCCGTGTGCGTGACGCCATGCGCGCGGCCGAGGGCGAACTCGGCGAGGGTGGACGACTGGTGCCGCGGCTTTCGGGTACGGAGCCACTGGTCCGCATCATGGCCGAGGGCGACGATGAGGCGGTCGTTACCCGAGTTGTCGACGATATCGTGGCGGTGCTGGCCGAAACCAGTGGTGGCGACGGCGCCACCGGGGCGGCTTCGGAAACGCCGCCGAAGGCATCGGCGTCCAGGATGACGGCATGATGCAGATTCCATCGGAGCAATCGGACGGCCCCGCTGCGATTGGTGATGGCGCGACCGCTGATGATGCGATCTCGGATAGTGCTGCTGGCGATGGGAGACCCGATTGCGCCCGACCCTGGCGGAACGGCCCGCCGGTTCGCATCCTTTCGATCGGGGTTGCCGAACCGGGCAGTGCATCGGGAACCCATGCGGATCTGCAGATAGCGGGCGCCATGCGGGCCTACGCCGCCGCAGTGACGAGCAGCGTGGCGATCCCGTCACCTCTCGGGCCGCCCGACGACCCGGGCCAGGCTCCAGTACGAGGAGACCAGTCACGGGAGCACCAGTCACGGGGTGGGACTGCGGAACGGGTCGACATTGCTGCGGATTTCCTGGGGCGGCAGCTCCTTTCAGCGCTGGGCGAGGTGCAGCCGCAAGCGATCAAGGTCGGCCTGCTGCCGTTGTCGGCGTCGGTCGACTCCGTTGTCGACATTCTGATGGCAGAGGCGCCACGGATTCCGAAGGTCGTGGATGCCGTTTGCGTGGGCCGTGACGGTCTTCCGTTGGTCGAGCCGGATGTCGTGGCGCATCTGAAGCGGCGCCTCATCGTCGGTGCCGATGTACTGGTCGCCCGGATTGCCGATGCGGAAGTGCTGGCCGGTATGTCGATCAACACGCTGGAAGACAAGCGCCACGCGGCGCTGATGCTGCGCACGATCGGCGCCGAAACCGTCGTCCTGGTCGAGCCGGCGGCGTTGGGCGATCGGGTGGCCGATTATGTTGCCGGCCCCGGCCGCGACGATCAGGGCGACATCGAAGAGGTCATGGATTATCCCCGTCCGAGCGGCTGGCATGTTCGCGGTGTCAGCGGCGCGATGGCAACGGCAACGGCGATCGGCCTGGCGCGCGGATTGCCGGCCGTCGAAGCCGTGGCGCTGGCGCGGCGCTATGTCGCCGAGACCATCCGCCTGGCCCGATCGACCGGCCCCAATTGCGGGGAGATCATGGTCTGCCCACCCTATTTCCCTGCCTGATTCGGGGCCGGATTGTGGGTCTGATTCCGGACTCCTTCCAGATATGCGCCCAATGCCACGAGGCAGCTTTCGGTCATGGCTTCCAGCGGCCGGTTGCGACTGTCGACAGTGATATCGGCGGCGCCATAGACCGGATTGCGGATTTCCATCAGGGATTTGAGTTTCTCACGCACGTCGCCGCCGGCGAGCAGCGGTCTGTTTCCGCGCTTCGCCGTCCGCTCGACGAGGACGCTGAGCGGCGCCTTCAGCCAGATCGAAATCGCCTTTTCCGCGACGGCTTGCCGGATTGCCGGGTCCATGAAGGCACCACCCCCAGTTGCCAGGATATGCGGTTCTTCATCCAGCAGCCGCAGAATCACTTTGCGTTCTACATCGCGGAAGGCGGATTCGCCATATCGGCTGAATATCTCCGGGATGGTGCATCCTGCAGCCAGCTCGATTTCATCGTCGGAATCCCGGAACGGCAGGAACAGCCGCGCGGCAAGGCGCTTGCCGATCGCGCTCTTCCCGGCTCCCATCAGGCCGACAAGCACCACACTGCGGTCCAGATCGATCCGCTCCAGCAATCTACCGTTCTCGGCTTGCCTCCGTTTTCGCACCATTCGCTTTCGTCCTGCCGCATGTCGACTGGCCCCGCTCGCCGTGGGCGCTGTCGCAATCTGCCTTCGTCTTGTCATCTATCCTTATCACCAATAGCATGACGACACGTTGCCGGTGTAGGGTCGGTCCGTCGACACTGTCGCGGTCGACGATGCATCTGGTTGCGACTGCTATCCCGACTATGAGGCCGGAATTCAATCGTGGCACGAAATCGCAATCGTTCGGTGTTCTCTCAGGGTGGCTCCAATTCAGGAATTGGCGGTCGCATCCTGCGCATGCTTCTGGCCGTCATCCTGCTGGCTTTGGTTGGCGGCGTGGTATTCCTGGGCATCTGGGACTTCCAGCCCGAGAGAACCGTCGTCGAGCGGCCTGTCTCTGCGAACTGACGGACCGATAGCGCAGGTTCGCCAACATCCATACCGAGATCAATCGTTCATGCGCTCCGGCAATTCGCGTCGCGGGGAAATTCCGCGGCTGCGAAGGCGTTGGACGGGGGTGTCGTCCGGATGCTATGCGAAGATATTGTCCCGTCAATCATCTTGTGCAGCTATTGATCATGGCCAAACCCGGCAGGCCTCCCAGCCCCAAGAAACCCCTCAATCCGCGCGTTGAAGCATTTCTGGATATGTTGGTTGCGGAACGGGCGGTTGCATCCAACACCCGCGCTGCTTACGAACGTGACCTTGTCAATTTCGCCGAGTTTCTTGCATCGCGTTCCGCATCGTCCGCAAACGGTCGCAAGCCGGTCCCCGAATCGGCAACCGAAGACGACCTGCGCGCTTATCTCGAAGCGCTGGCGCAGGGAACAGGGGCCGAAGGCGCCGCAACGTCGAAGCGCACCATCGCCCGACGGCTATCGGCCCTGCGGCAGTTCTTCCGGTTTCTCGTCTCCGAAGGGTCGCGCAGCGACGATCCGTCATCGGCGATCGACAGCCCGAAACTCGGCCGGACGCTGCCCAAGATCCTGACCGAAGACGAGGTGGATCGGCTGGTCGGTGCAGCAGAAGCCAGATCCGGCGCCGACGGCATACGGCTGGTGGCGTTGCTGGAGATTCTCTATGCCACCGGCTTGCGGGTTACCGAACTCGTCGGGCTGCCCTTGACGGCGATCAGCCGCGACCGGCGCTATCTGATCGTCAAGGGCAAGGGTGGACGCGACCGCATGGTTCCGCTTACCGACCCGTCGCGCGTTGCGCTCGAAGCGTATCTGACCACGGCGCGCGAACAGTTTCTCGTGCCCGGCAAAGTGGAAAAGCAGCGTCCCTGGCTGTTCCCCTCGCGCATTGCCGTCAACGGTTATTTGACTCGCCAGCGATTCGCGCAATTGCTGAAGGAACTCGCAGCCGAGGCGGAGATCGACCCGGACCGCGTCAGTCCCCATGTGCTCCGGCATGCCTTTGCGACCCATTTGCTGAATCGCGGTGCCGATCTCCGCGCCGTCCAGAAGATGCTGGGGCATGCCGATATCGGCACGACGCAGATATACACACATGTTCTCGGCGACCGTCTGGCCCGGCTGGTCAACGATCATCACCCTCTTGGATCGGGTGAGGGAAGGCGGCAGGAAGAAGCGAGTGACGGCGACGAGGCGGAAGGCTCCGGCTAATGCCGGGTTCGCCCGGATGCATGGCCCAGCGATGAGGGAATCGAATGACTGATGGGTTGAGAGAAGCGGCAGACGTACGGCCGTGCCGGAGTCTGCTTTCCGTGCCTGCCGGTTCGCCCGCATTGTTCGAAAAAGCGGCCCGGTCAAAGGCCGACGCCGTCATCCTCGACCTTGAGGACAGCGTTGCTCCCGATTCCAAGGCAGAGGCGCGAGCCTCGGTCATCGCCGGGCTCAGGGATGTCGACTGGGGCGACAGGATCGTCTGCTTGCGGATCAACGCTTGCGACACGCCGTTCATGTATCGCGATCTGATCGATACGATCGAGCAGGGCGGCGACCGCCTGGACGCGATCATGATCCCGAAGGTCAATTCCCCCGCAGAGGTCGCGGTTGCCGATATGCTGGCGTCACAGGTCGAGGCCGCCGTAGGGCGGCAGCGGCCGCTAGGGCTGGAGGTCCTGATAGAGACCGCTGCCGGGCTGGCAGCCGTCGACGCGATCGCGGCTGCATCGCCCAGGATCCAGGCGCTGCATCTGGGTCTGGGCGACTTCGCGGCTTCGCTCGGCGCTCGAACCACCGTGATCGGCGGTCAGAGCAGCGACTACGGCGTTCTTTCCGAGGCCACGGACGATAATCGCGCGCGCGCATTTCATCCGGGCGACATCTGGCACTATGCGTTGGCCAGACTTCTGGTGGCGGCACGCGCCCTGGGCCTGCGGGCGATCGACGGTCCTTACGCCGATTTCCGGGATGTCGAGGGGATTACGTCCCTTGCACGACGGTCGGCAGCCATGGGATTCGATGGAAAATGGGCGATCCACCCATCCCAGATCGACCCTATCAACCGATGCTTCACGCCCACAGAGGCCGAAACGAGCAGGGCGCGCGCAATCCTGGAGGCGATGGAGGCGGCCCGGCGAGACGGCCGTGCCGCCGTGACGCTGGATGGCCGCATGATCGATATCGCGTCGATCAAACAGGCGGTGGCATTGATCGGCAAGGTGGATCGAATATCGTCAAAAGAGAAATAGACCTCTAAGTGTCTCGTTTAAGGTTTGTCACCACAACCCGTTTCGTTGTAAATGGGCTGTCTCCCGTTTTCTGCCTGTGCTAGACACCGGCAGATTTCCTCGAAGGTGCTTGATAAGATCCATGCAGACGTTTCTCGAATTCGAAAAGCCGATTGCGGAACTCGAAGGCAAGATCGAGGAGCTTCGCCACATCTCCGACGGTGGCGACCTCAACATCGCGGAAGAAGTGACCCGTCTTCAGACGAAGCTGGATCGCATCTTGCGCTCGACCTACGAAAAGTTGACACCGGCCCAGAAAGTCCAGGTGGCGCGGCACCCGAACCGGCCCCATTTCGGCGACTATGTCGACGCTCTGATCGATGATTTCACGCCGCTGGCCGGCGACCGGTCGTTCGCCGAGGACCGGGCCGTCGTTGGCGGACTGGGGCGGTTCCGTGGTCGCTCGGTGGTGGTTATCGGCACGGAAAAGGGGTCGGACACCGATACCCGGCTAAAGCACAATTTCGGTATGGCGAAACCCGAGGGCTATCGTAAAGCGATACGCCTGATGGATATGGCCGACCGGTTCAAGTTGCCTGTGCTGACCCTGATCGATACGGCGGGGGCCTATCCCGGCGTCGCCTCCGAGGAGCGCGGGCAGGCAGAAGCCATCGCCCGTTCGATCGAAAAATGTCTTTCCATTCGTGTGCCGCTGGTGGCGACGATCATTGGCGAGGGTGGGTCCGGAGGCGCGATCGCCCTTGGCGCCGCCGACCGAATCATCATGCAGGAACACTCGATCTATTCAGTCATCTCGCCGGAAGGCTGCGCTTCGATCCTCTGGCGGTCCAGCGCCATGAGCCACGAGGCGTCTGCGGCGCTGAAGCTGACGGCGAATGATCTGCGCCAGTTGGGCTTGATCGATCGGCTGGTGCCTGAGCCGATCGGCGGCGCACATCGCTTCCCGGACGAGGCTATCTCTCGCCTTGGCGACACGATCTCCGAGTGCCTGACCGAAGTCGACGGGCTGGAGGGCGAGTCCCTGATCGAGCGGCGCCGGGCAAAATTTCTGGCGATGGGGCAGAAAGGCCTGCCCTGATCGGCTATATTACCCCTTTCTGAATTGACCTTTGACAGCGTACGCAGAAGAATACGCCTGTATTCAATTCAATTTGGAAGGGCTGATGGCTGCATATATCAACCGATTCGCTTGGTTCGTCGCGCTGGCGGCCATCGTTCTTCTGGCTTACGCCGTCCCCTATCTCTTTTTGTCGTCGGTCGAGCGTCTTGCCGGCGCGTTTTTGTTCTGGACCCTTTTCGGCGGCTGCGCGGTGGCACTGATCATCTACGCCACCACGCGCTGGAGGGTCTGAGCGAATGCGTGCGGAAGTCATCTGGCTGGCGCTTGCTGCCTATCTTCTCGCCGGCATCGTCGTCGCGGCCATTGCCCGGCGTAATCTAGCCCGGGGCGTTGAGTCCTTTTACCTGGGCGGACGGGCGCTCGGGGGCGTCGTCTCGGCGCTGAGTTACAGCGCCACGACCTTCAGCGCTTTCATGATGCTGGGCCTGGCAGGACTTACCTATACCGGTGGCGTCGGGGCGCTGGGCTTCGAATTGATTTACCTTGCCGGGTTGAGTCTCGTGGCGATTTTCGGACCGCGATTCTGGCTTGTCGGCCGGCGATTCGGCTACATCACGCCGTCGGAGATGATCGGTGACCGCTATGAAAGCCGGCCGCTTGCCGTCGTGATGGCCCTGATGAGCTGTCTCTTCCTTGTGCCCTACAGTGCCGTGCAGCTTATGGGTATCGGGTATCTGCTTTCCGGTACGACAGGGGGCGACATATCCTTTGCCACGGGCGTTGCGATCGGGGCCGGCCTGGCCGTGCTCTGGACGCTGGTGGCGGGTCTGCGCTCGGTTGCCTGGACTGATGCACTGCAGGCTTTGATCATGGTCGTCGGCGGGCTTCTGGCCGTTGGCTTCGTTGTCTATTCCCTAGGCGGCCTGGGCAGTTTCATCGGCCAGCTGGAAGCTGATCACGGCGCCAAACTCGCCGTGCCCGGGCCGGGGCTCTTCCGGTTCGAGACATTCGTCGCCCTGACCCTGCCGTGGTTTTTCTTCTCGATTTCCAATCCTCAGGTCAGTCAGCGGCTGTTTACGACCGAATCGCTGGCGGCGATGCGCACCATGATCATCGGGTTTCTCGTCTTCGGCTTCGTATTCACACTGATCTCGATCGTCTGGGGGCTGTCGGCGCTTCTGCTGGTACCGGATCTCGACAATCCCGACATGGCCACGCCGTCAATACTGGCATCCGGCGCGCTGCCGCCCTGGCTGGCCCTTGTCCTGATCATCGGTGTTCTCGCGGCAGCCGTCTCAACGATCGATTCCATCGTGCTGACGCTGGCCTCGATGGTATCGCGCGACGTCTTTCGCCATGCCGTCGCCAATAGCGGCGAAGCCAGCCAGTTGCTGGTCGGCAAGATCGTGATCGTCGTCATGGTCGCTCTGGCCGCCATGTTCGCATCGCTGCAAGTCGATCTGATTTCACTGCTGTCGGTCGCATCCTCGGCCGGTCTGTTGGTCACGGTGCCGGCTATTGTCGGTGCGTTCTTCTGGCGGCGGGGAACAGCGGCGGGTGCTCTGTCAAGTATGGTCGCCGGCGGGCTTTTGGTCACATGGTGGCAGTTCGGCGGTGTATCGCCGTTGGGGGTGCCCGCAGCCGTCATGGCATTGTGTGTCGCCATCGTGATTTTCGTCGGTGTCAGTCTGGCGACATCCGCGCCGAAAGCCAAGGCGCGCGCGTTCATCGACGACATCCGTGTCGATCTTGACCGCCGAAACATTTCCTGATCGGGTCATTCCGTTACGAAGGGTTGAACAACGACAGAAGGGGGGAGCCATGGTGCGAAGATCGGCACTTTCGATGCTGGCGCTTTCAGTTCCGGCCATGGCGCTGACCTTTTCGGGCCCCGGTATCGAAGCGGCCTTCGCGGCTGACGACGGGCCGGGCTTTTATGTTCGCGCAGGTGTCGGACTGGAACGGTCGACCGACGCCACGTTTTCCGACAGAAATTGCGCCAGCGTTTCGCCGCCGGCGCTTTTCGGCTGCGTCGAAGGGCCAGGCGGCCAGTCGATCGGTGGGCGCGGAGACTTCGGCCAATCGATTGCCGTGGAAGGGGCTATCGGTTTCCGGCCGTTGCCGACGCTGCGGCTCGAAGCGGTTCTGGCTCATCGACCGAGCTTTGCCTTCAGCGGCAACGCGAATTTTCTGGGAATTCAGGGGCGTCAACCGGTGGACGGAGACGCCAGCACGACCAGTGCAATGGTCTTTGGCTATCTGGACATCGCACCGATGCTGGAAGCCGATCTCGGTCGGTTCGAGCCGTTCATCGGCGCCGGATTCGGCGTTGCACGAAATGCCATCGGTGACGTGACCTATTCCTTTCCGGACCATACCAATACCGGGTATTCCCGCACTTCCGGCGGCAGCCGGACCAATCCGGCCTGGGCGATCACGGCCGGCACGGGTGTGCGACTTGCCGAGTCGCTCGTCCTGGACGTTTCGTACCGGTACAGCGACTATGGACGGGTTCAGACCGATCCCGGTCCGCTGAACGTCGTTCGGGAAACATTCGATGTGACCATCGACATCGACGCCACCGAAGCTCATCTCGCCAGCCACGCCGCGATGACGTCCCTGCGCTACGCATTTTAGGACGAGCAGCGGTCCGTCGGCGTCAGGGTGCCTTGACCGTCGGCAGCCAACCATAGTGCGCTGCCACCCGGGCAGTCAGCGAGAAGATGAATGGTGCCAGGGGCAGGATGATGAAGATGCGGGTCAGGTGAAACGCCGTTACCAGGGCGACGCCTTCCTCCAGTATCTTTGCGGTCAGCGCCATCTCGGTCACGCTGCCAGGGGCGGTTGCCAGCACCATTGTCGTCCAGCTGATGCCGGTCAGGGCGCTCACGCCCAGGGCCATCGCGGTGCAGGCTATGATCAGCAGGAACGTCGACAGAAACGCCGCCGGGACGAAACTCTTCGATTTCGAAAAAAGGGTCCGGTCGAACATGGCGCCGAGCCATACGCCCAACAGGATCTGTGCAGCCGATAGGACGACAAAAGGCAGCGCCGAAACGGGAAGTGACAATGCCGCGGCCAATGCCGATCCGGCAAGCGGGCCAAGAAAGAACGGATTGGAGACTTTCAGACGCTTGGCGACCCATCCGCCGGCGGTGGCGGCTGCTATCAGCAGCAGACCGCCCAACAGGTCGACGTTGGCATCGCGCAGCGTCGCCATCGGGTCCTGAACGCTGCCGTCGAGAGCGACGATCACCGGCGGCACCAGGAGCACGAGCAGCATGATGCGTAACGTTTGCGCGAAGGCGACGGGCCCCGGCGCAACGCCGTGACGGACGGCCAGATTGGCAGTTTCGACCGGACCGATCGGGATGGTGGCCAAACTGGCGGAAATCACGTCGATGCGGGTCAGCCGCATCAGAACGGCGGCAACCAGAAATCCGGCGACGACGGTCAGGACGGCGACGGCAATCATGGCGACTATCCAGTCGGCAATGGCCGCAACCGCCACCGGGGTGAAGGACAGGCCGACGGTCGCCGCAACCACCGTCTGACCGATCGGGCGCGTTATCGTCGGTACACGAATGGAAAAGCCCGACAAGCCGAGCGCCGATGCGAACACCATCGGCCCGATCATCCATGGCAGCGGCACGTTGAGCGCGGCGGTAATCCAGCCCGCGCAGATCGCCCCGACATATATGCCGAGCATGCGGACAATGTATCGATAATCCATATCCCGGATGCCCCTTGGCTGTGGGCCGTCGAACCGGTTCAGCCGTTCATGGCCTGCCGGTCCGGTTCAGGATGCTATGGTATACCAAGCTATTCTCGGCAATACGACCGCAATATGCGCTGGCGCATCGCGCGAGCCGGGTGAACGTTGATAGTATTGTCCCCGGATCTTCGAAGCGACACTCCGTGCCGCATCTCGTCCGGTAAAGGGAAATTGGGGAGCCGCCTTGCCGTCTCCGCCCTCGCCAATTCCCGAGCGCGGCACGTAGTGACGCGCCCGGGATTGCGCTCGGCAACTTCCTGCGCGCGAAGCGCGACCGCGGCGCATCCGGGGTCGGAAATTCAAGGGCGCCGATAGTGCTTCGAGGTCAGTCGACTGCCCCGTGACAGTGCTTGTATTTCTTTCCCGATCCGCAAGGGCAGGGGGCATTGCGGGCAACCTTGCCCCATGTCGCCGGATCTTCGGCGTCGAATGCGGCCTGTCCGCCCGACGCGGAACCGCCGGCTGCTGCAGCACCAGCGCCAGCGGCGCCCGCCGCACGCGCGGCGGCCTGGTCGGCTTCGCCCGGTCCCGGAATGCCGCCGGCCATGGCGGGGTCGGTGCGGGTCTCCTGCATCGGCTGGCGCGGCCGCTGCGGAATGGCATCGTCCGGCTTGCCGACGCGCAGTTCGACATGGCTGAGAACACGCGTAACTGACTCGCGAAGCTGCGCCAGCATCGCATGGAACATCTCGAAAGCTTCGGTCTGATATTCCCGCAAAGGGTCCCTTTGCGCATAGGCGCGCAGTGAAATGCCCTGGCGAAGGTAGTCCAACTGTAGCAGGTGGTCTTTCCATGTCTGGTCGAGAATCTGCAAAAGCAGGCTTTTCTCGGCCATGCGCATGATTTCCGCGCCGTAGGCCTCTTCCTTGTCGGCCATTTTCTTGTCGGACGCTTCCCGGACGCGGTCCTCGATTTCCTCTTCGGCGATGCCTTCTTCCGCCGCCCATTCCGTCACCGGCAGATCAAGCGCCAGAACGCGGCGAATGTCTTCGCCGAGCTGCTCGATATTCCAGCGTTCCGCGTAGGTGTTGGGCGGAATCGCCTTGCGCACCATGTCCTGGATGACCTCGTGCCGCATGGCATCCACGGTCGCCTTGGCGTCGGTCTCCTGCATGATCTCGCGCCGCTGATCATAGACCACACGCCGCTGATCGTTCATGACGTTGTCGAATTTCAGCAGGTTCTTGCGGATGTCGAAGTTGCGGGCTTCGACCTTGGACTGCGCCTTTTCCAGTGCCTTGTTGATCCAGGGGTGGACGATCGCCTCACCCTCCTGGAGACCGAGTCGGCGCAGCATGCCGTCAAGCTTGTCCGATGCGAAAATCCGCATCAGGTCGTCTTCCAGTGACAGGAAAAAGCGCGAACGCCCCGGGTCACCCTGACGGCCGGCACGGCCGCGAAGCTGGTTGTCGATCCGCCGGCTTTCGTGGCGTTCGGTTCCAACAACGAAGAGACCACCCGCATCGAGCACCTGTTGGCGGGCTTCGGCGATCTCGGCCTTGATTTCTTCGGTCTTGGCGTTGCGGGCCGTCTCGTCGATCAGGGTCGCCGCTTCCTGGGCGATGCGCATATCCAGATTGCCGCCGAGCTGAATGTCGGTACCGCGCCCGGCCATGTTGGTCGCGATGGTCACCGTGCCGGGCCGGCCCGCCTGTGCAATGATATAGGCTTCCTGCTCGTGGAAGCGGGCATTGAGGACATTGTGTGGCACCTCGTGCTTCTGCAGCGCGGCAGCCAGTTGCTCGGACTTCTCGATTGACACCGTTCCGACCAGCACCGGCTGTCCGCGCTGATGGGCATCGGCGATGGTCTCGATGATCGCCTTGTTCTTCTCGTCGAGGGTCCGGTAGACCTCGTCATCCTCGTCGTTGCGCCGTACCGGCACATTGGTCGGAATCTCCACGACTTCGAGGCCGTAGATTTCGCCGAATTCGGACGCTTCCGTCATGGCGGTGCCGGTCATGCCGGCGAGCTTGGGATACATGCGGAAGAAGTTCTGGAAAGTCACCGAGGCGAGCGTCTGATTCTCGCGCTGAATCTGGGCGCCTTCCTTGGCTTCCAGCGCCTGGTGCAGGCCCTCGGAGAAGCGGCGGCCTTCCATCATGCGGCCGGTGAATTCGTCGACGATGATGACCTTGTCGTCCTTGACGACATAATCCTTGTCGCGCTGGAACAGCCGGTGCGCGCGCAGGGCCTGATTGACGTGGTGGACGACGTTCACGTTGCCGATATCGTAAAGACCGCCGGGACTGAGCAAGCCGGCCTCCTCGGCGAGGCGTTCGACGTTCTCCTGACCTTCTTCGGTAAGGTTCACCGTGCGCGATTTTTCGTCGATCTCGTAATCGCCTTCGCCCAGGGACGGGATCAGTTTGTCGATTGCGACATAGAGATTGGAAGTGTCCTGTGCCGGGCCCGATATGATGAGCGGCGTCCGGGCTTCGTCGATGAGAATGCTGTCGACCTCGTCGACGATGGCGAAATTGAACGACCGTTGGACCATTTCCTCAAGCCGGAACTTCATGTTGTCGCGCAGATAATCGAAGCCGAACTCGTTGTTGGTTCCATAGGTGACGTCGGCCGCATAGGCGGCCCGGCGCTCTTCGTCGCTGAGGCCGTGGACGATGCAGCCGGTCGAAAGCCCCAGGAAACCGTAGATCCGGCCCATCCAGTCGCTGTCCCTGCTGGCCAGATAGTCGTTCACCGTGATGACGTGGACGCCTTTTTCCGTCAGGGCGTTCAGATAGACGGCCAGCACGGCGACGAGGGTCTTGCCCTCGCCCGTCTTCATCTCGGAGATCTTGCCCTGATGGAGCACCATCGCGCCGACGAGCTGGACGTCGAACGGACGCAATCCGAGCGCACGCTTCGATGCTTCCCGCGCCGTGGCGAACGCCTCGGGAAGCAGATCGTCCAGCGTTTCGCCTTTATCCAAACGCTCCCGGAAGAGCCGTGTCTGGTCCTTCAGCGCCTCGTCGCTCATCGCTTCCATGGATGGTTCGAGCGCGTTTATGCGCGCGACATCCTTCTGCAAGCTCTTGACGACGCGATCGTTGGCGGAGCCGAAGAATTTATGGACAATCCCACCGAACATGCAACCCTCGGAGTATTGCGGCGCTATCACCGCTTAAAGCCTAGCAGACGTAAGTGCCCCTCCGCCGCGTTTCAATACGCGCCGAAGCGGCCGCTGTTCCCTTGTGCCGACCGGCGAATGCCGCCGCGCTGTTGTCGTGGCGCATATGGTCGACGGCGAAGACCCGCGACAAGGTTGCGGCACCATAATGCAAACGCACCCATGTGCCAATCGGCCATTCGATGTTGTCGGTCCAGTCTCAGATCGCTACCTGCGCGATTCACAGATCGTCCGTGCAGCGCCTCCTCCCTCCTGATCGCCCCGGGCGCAGCGCGGCACGGGAGTGACGCGCTGCAGACCCGGGGCCTCGCGCAGTAACTTTCCGGTCTGTCAAATGCGAACTGGGCTCCTGTGGCCCCGGTTCGCGCTTCTAATTGGGAGAGCTGCTGCTCGGGGTCCCGGTTCTGCATTGCAGCATTTCATGCCGAAATGCGCCCGGGACGATCAGGGTGTAGAAATCATCATTTCCACTATCGATCATTCCGCGGCCGTGGCGCTGGAACGGCGGCGGAAGGTCCGGCGGCGGCCGCCCGGCTTTCCGGCTTTTGCGCCGCCCGTTTCAGAACGATAGCGGGAGCCGGATCTGCCGGTGTCCCTGTTGGTATGATCGTCTTCGGAGCGCAATTGCAGGCGACGCTCGCCGCGCAATATGGCGCGGCACGAGTCGTCCAGACAGAGCCCGCGCTCGTTCTCGCCCGGCCTTATCAACCCCAGCGCCGCCAGTTGCCGGAGAATGCCCAGCCATTCGGAGCGGGCGGTATCCGCGCCAATGCCAAACAGGTTCAGCCGGTCATGGCCGCGCTCGACCACCATGGCGGTCTTCTTGCCCATCAGAACGTCGACGACATGGCCAGTGCCGAAACGCTGGCCGGTCCGATAGATTGCCGAAAGCGCCTTTTGTGCCAGGATGGTGGCGTCTCGCATCGACACCGGCCGGTCGCAGGTGTCGCAGTTTCCGCAGGGTCCGGTTTCGTCTCCGAAATAGGAAAGCAGATACTGGCGGCGGCACCCCGGTGCCTCGCAGAACCCGAGCAGGGCGTCGATGCGCTGGCGCTCGACGGCCTTGCGGTCTTCGGGCTGTTCGCTTTGCTCGCAGAAGGCGCGCAGCCGGTGGATATCGTTCATGCCGTACAGCATCCAGGCATCGCTGGGCAGCCCGTCGCGGCCGGCACGGCCGGTTTCCTGATAATAGGCCTCAAGATTCCGGGGCAGGTCGATGTGGGCGACGAAACGGACGTCCGGCTTGTCGATCCCCATGCCGAAGGCCACGGTGGCGACGACCACGATGCCCGGTTCGTTCAGAAACCGGTCCTGATGCGATTGGCGCATCGGTCCCGACAACCCCGCGTGATAGGCAAGCGCGGTCACGCCCTCGGCAGAGAGCTTGTCGGCGGTGTCCTCGACCTTGGCGCGGGACAGGCAATAGACGATTCCGTTTTCGCCACTGTGGCCGTCGCGGATGAACGACAACAGCTGCGAGAACGCAGAGCGCCGCTGGACCACCTGGTACCGGATATTGGGCCTGTCGAAGCCCGAGACGAATCGCCGGGCATCGCCGAGCGACAATCGCTGCACGATATCGTCGCGGGTCGGGCCGTCAGCCGTCGCCGTCAGCGCGACAAAGGGAACGCCTTTGAACCGTTCGCGGATGTGTCCGATTTCGAGATAATCGGGCCGGAAATCATGCCCCCAGGCGGAAACGCAATGGGCTTCGTCGATGGCCACCAGCGACAGACGGTCCGGGCCGAGACGGTCGATCAGGCCGGTGCCGACCAGTCGCTCCGGTGCGACATAGAGAAGGTCCAGTTCCCCTGACATTGCGGCGCCGATCACGGCACGCTGATGGTCGGGGTCGCCGTTCGAATGCAGGGCGGCCGCATTGACGCCGCACCGGTTCAGGGCCGCGACCTGGTCGTCCATCAAGGCGATCAGGGGCGAGATAACAATGCCGGTGCCCGGGCGGCAGAGGGCAGGGACCTGATAGCACAGCGATTTGCCGCCGCCCGTCGGCATCAACACGAGAGCGTCGTTCCCGTCGATCAGATGGTCGATCACGGAGCGCTGCTGGTCCCGGAATTCCTGGAATCCGAATACGCCGCGCAGGATATCTAGGGGATCGGTCATGAATTGGCGCTAAGCCGTTGGGGTGTCACCGTCCGGCCTATACAACATCTTGTGCGCCGCCGGACAAGATGTTTCCAAGATTCGGGCACCTTACGGTCCATGTATTGCCCCAATTTGGCTTGTATGCTTTATCTCGCATCACATCCGCGGTCTTCGGATCGATGCCCCGCCACCTGGCGAGGCTTCATACCGTTGTCCGGGGTCGATCGGCGGGCGCGTCGGACGTGGCCGCCAAACTGCACCAAGGAGCACTAATGATCGCGAGAACCGTTCGAAACGCCGCCCTCGGTACGCTGATTGCCGGCGCCATGATGGCCGGCACGACCGCTACCCCGGCACTGGCACAGGATGACCGGGTCGTTGCCGAAGTGAACGGCCAGGAGGTTATGCTGTCGGAGGTCGAGGCCGCGATGGCGGGACTGCCGCAGCAGGCTCAGCAGATGCCCCGGGAGATGCTGATCCCGATGCTGGCCGAGCAACTGGCGACCGGCAAGCTGATCGCCGAGCGTGCCTATGCCGAAGGCCTGGAAGACTCCGAGGCCGTTCAGGAACGGCTTCAGCAGGTCGAGGAACAGATCGTTCAAGAGGTATGGATCGATCAGGCCATCTCAGAGCGGATGACCGACGACGTGGTCCAGGAAACCTATGACACGATGATGGAGGCCAGCCCGCCGCAGGAAGAAGTCTCCGCACGGCACATCCTGGTCGAAAGCCGCGAAGAGGCTGAGGCCGCCATCGGCCGGCTGGACGAGGGCGAGGATTTCGCCGAACTGGCAGGTGAACTTTCCACAGGCCCGACAGGCGAAAGCGGCGGCGACCTGGGCTGGTTCGCACAGGGTGACATGGTGCCGGGATTCGCCGAAGCGGCCTTCGGCCTTGAGGCGGGTTCCTACACCGCGGAGCCGGTCGAGACGCAATTCGGCTGGCACGTAATCCTGGTTGAAGACAAGCGCACGGCCGAACAGCCCGCTCTGGACGAAATCCGCGCCCAGGTGGAACAGCAGGCCACCCGTCAGATCATCCAGGATGTGATCGCCGATCTTCAATCAGACTCCGAAATCATTCTCTATGATGGTGAGGGCAACGAAATCGACCAGGACGCCGCGCCGGCTCCGGCACCTGGCGCCGCGCCGCTTCCCTGATCGGGTCGACCGCGTGAAATGGATCCGGTCTGCCATCCGGGGTAGCGTTTCCTCGGTACCGTGATCGTGATCCATTTCCGCCGATAGCCTGCGCCCGGGTCGTTCTCCCCCGGGCGCAGGCATTTTTTTTGTTGAAGCGTTGTCGACAAGGCGCTTCTCTTTCCTGGCTGACCTGTTCGGCAGCACCCCTGTTGTCCAGCGCCCGTCTTATGGAGACCCCGTCATGGCCATGGTTCCACCCCGGTCGCCTCTGGCGCCTGCAAAGATGCCGGATTTGCCTCCAATCGCGGGCGTGACGCTTGCTTCGACGGCATCGGGCATTAAAAAATCCGGCGTTACCGATCTCCTGCTCGCCGTCATGGCGCCGGGCACCTCGCTCGCCGGCGTTCTCACGCGCTCGCTCTGCCCGTCGGCGCCGGTCGACTGGTGTCGGGCATGCCTTGCAAACGGCGAGGCGACAGGCGGGGCCAAGGCGATCGTGGTCAATTCCGGCAACGCCAACGCCTTTACCGGCCGTGCCGGCGCATCGGCCGCACGACGAACCGCGGTTGCCGCGGCCGAGCAGATCGGCTGTAAACCGGAAGATGTCATGCTGGCCTCGACCGGTGTCATCGGCGAGCAATTGCCGGACGAGCGCATCACGGCGGCGCTGCCGGGTCTGGTCGCCGGACAGAGCGGCGAAGCATGGCCCGAGGCGGCCGAGGCAATCCGTACTACCGATACATTCGCCAAGGCGGCGACAGCCAGCGCCGAGATCGGCGGAGTCACGGTCACGATCAACGGCATCGCCAAGGGCAGCGGCATGATCGCCCCCGATATGGCCACGATGCTGGGGTTCCTTTTCACCGATGCCGCAATACCGGCACCGGTCCTGTCCGCGCTGCTGACGGAGCTGACGGATCGGACGTTCAACGCCATCACGGTCGACAGCGACACTTCGACATCCGATACGGTTCTGCTTGCAGCGACGGGGCAAGCCGGCAACCCACCGGCGCAAAGCCCGGGCTCGCCAGCCCTGGCGGGATTTCGACAGGCGCTTGAATCGGTCATGCGCGATCTGGCCCAGCAGATTGTCCGCGACGGCGAGGGTGCATCGAAATTCATCCAGATAGCGGTGACTGGCGCGGATTCGGCGGCTTCGGCCCGCCGGGTTGCCCTTGCGATCGCCAATTCGCCACTGGTCAAGACCGCCATCGCCGGCGAAGACCCCAACTGGGGCCGAGTCGTCATGGCAGTCGGCAAGGCAGGCGAACGTGCCGACCGCGATCGTCTGACGATCGGTATCGGCGGCATCGCCATCGCCCGCGACGGCGAGAGGGTCGAGGGTTATGACGAGGGACCGGTTGCGGCGCACATGAAGGGCAGCGAAATCGAGATCGACGTCGATCTCGGCATCGGCGACGGCTCTGCTACGGTATGGACCTGCGACCTGACCCACGGGTACATATCGATCAACGCCGACTACAGAAGCTGAACCCGGCCATGGTGCAGGATCCATCGCAGCCCCTGCGGGAGGTGCTGGAGACAAGCCGCCTGGTTCTGCGCAGATACAGGCCGTCGGACGCCGAAGCCGTTCACCGTCTCATCGACGACTGGGAGGTGGTCAGATGGCTGGCTCAGGTTCCCTATCCCTATTCTCTGGCCGATGCCCGTGGCTGGATCGACAGGACCGTGCGTGACTGGAACAGTGGCATCGACCATCAATTCGCGATCCTGAAAAAGACCGCCGGCGGTACCGATCTGGTCGGCGCTGTCGGATTGCGGGCGGATCCGGCGCGGTCGCTGAGGGTCCGGGAACTTGGGTACTGGTTCACGCCCAACGTGTGGGGCCATGGCCTGGGTACCGAGGCGGCGCTGGCGATGCTCGACTTCGGATTTGGCGATATTGGCATGGAAATGGTCTGGGCGACGGCACTTCCTGACAATTCGCGCTCGCAACGCGTGCTGATGAAGGCCGGTTTGGTGGCCGACGGCGTTCAGACCGGGCATTTCGTGCCGATCGGCAAGACCGTCGAATGCCCGCGATTCGTGCTGAGCAGGGAGCGTTACGCGCTGTGGGTAAGTACCGACAGCGCCGGCGTATGCCCCACATGATCGGCCGAGCCAAAGAGTCCGATCGCAACGGGGGAACGCCCAGGCCGATGATCCTGGTGTCCGCCGTAGCCCTGGTCGATATCGACGGGCGCGTTCTGCTTGCGCGGCGTCCGCCCGGCAAACCCATGGCCGGACTGTGGGAGTTTCCCGGAGGCAAGGTTCACAACGGTGAGACGCCCGAACAGGCGCTGATCCGCGAACTGCACGAAGAATTGGCGATTGACACGAAAGAGAGCTGTCTGGCCCCACTGACATTTGCGTCGCATGCTTATGACGACTTTCATCTGCTCATGCCGGTGTTTGCCTGCCGACGCTGGTGGGGTACCCCAACGCCGTGCGAAGGGCAGGAACTGGCCTGGGTCAGACCCGCAAGGATGGGGGACTATCCCATGCCCGCGGCTGATATCCCGCTGGTGGCCATGATCCGGGACATGCTCTGAGACTCTGGTCGGTCCTGCTCGTTATTCCGTCATTCCCGGTCGCGGGCCGAGCGGATCGCCTGCTGGTATCTCCGTGGTCCTCAGCGCATCGGCCAGGCGGGAGCTTGCGGTTCCCGGCTGCAGGGGCTTGGGCTGGCTTTCATCGGGCGCCCAGCCGGTCAGGTAGAGGATCTGGAACGTCGCCGGGATGCGTCCGTCGGACCCGGCGAATTGTTCGGTGTAGCGCCGGGCGACCTCGGGCCAGAAAGTTCGGGGCGGAATGGCGGCATTGGCATGCAGACCCGCCTGCGTCTCGCCCATGCCACGCAGATCCCGGAACAAGGCGAACGCATTTTGATAGGTGACGGTCACGGTTTCGGCGTCGGCAACGGGCAGAGCGAATCCGCCCCGTTGAAGCAGCCCGCCGGCGTCCCGTATTTCCGCCAGGGGTGACAGACGCGGACTGACGCCGCCCAGCATGTCCATTTCGGTCCGAAGGATCGTCTCGCGCAGCTCGATCAGGGTGTCACCGCCGAGCATCGCGCCCATGAACAAACCGTCGGGTTTCAGGGCGTGATTGATCTGGACCAGGGCGCCGGGCAGGTCGTTGACCCAGTGTAGCGACAGCGCACTGACCGCGAGATCCATGGATTCGGGGGCAAACGGCAGCCATTCCTCGTCGCCGACGACGGTTGGCCGGCCGGTGGCGGCCGCGATCCCGGCCATCTTTGGAGAAAGATCGATCTGGAAGACGGTCTCGATGCCGCGGTGGCCGGTGAGCGCCTCTCCCAGGCCGCCATGCCGGGACCCGATATCCAGGGCGCGCCGGAAATCGCGGCGCACATCCAGAAGGCGATCCTTCAGCGCGTCGGCGACATGGTCGAACAGAAACGCAAAGCCATCGAACCCGGCTGCGGCCCGGTCACGATGGTGACGGACGCGACGACGGTCGAAGACGGCCATCTGAGCATCGGCCATCATGGAGTATGGGTCGGAAGATTGATCATGACGCCACTATGGTCAGTCGCGAGCACGCTTTCAATCATCTGCTCGGCAACAGCCGTAAAGATGCGCGTTAAACGCGAAAAACAATTTCGTAGCGAGAAAAAATGGTCGATATTCGACACCGGTGGCGATCGGAGGGAGGCGGATTGGAAAGGGGGCAACGAATGTTGTTGCCGCGCCGATGGGCGTGGGCTGCGATCGATTTTCTCTTTCCGGTTCGCTGTGCCATGTGTGCGGCAATCGTGACCGGTGGGCCCGGTGTATGTCCCGCCTGCTGGGGAAGCCTGTCGTTCATAACGTCGCCCTTTTGTGAAAGGTGTGGACTGGCTTTCGAGATCGCGGGCTTCCAGGGCGAGGTCTGCTGTGGCGCTTGCCTGGCCCGCCCGCCGCCCTTTGAGCGCGCACGGGCAGCCCTCAACTATGATGACGCCAGCCGGCGGCTGGTTCTGCCGTTCAAACACGGCGACCGCCCGGACATTGCGGCAACGGTCGCGCCATGGACCGCGGTTGCGGGGGCCGATCTGCTGGCCGGTGCCGACTGGATCGTGCCCATCCCGCTTCACCGATGGCGATTGTTGGCGAGACGCTATAACCAATCGGCGCGGCTTGCGGCGCGAATTGCCGACAAGGCCGGGGTGCCGGTCTGCTGGGGGAGCCTGACCCGCCGTCGGCGAACGACACCGCAGGGAAAACACAGCGCTGCCGGCCGCCGGCGGAACGTTCAGGGCGCCTTTGTCGTGCCCGACCGATATCGTCGTCTGGTCACGGGCAGCAGGATCGTGCTGATCGATGACGTCATGACGACCGGCGCGACGGTCGAGGCCGCAACACGAGCCATGCTTGCGGCGGGCGCGTCCGCTGTTGACGTTCTGACGGTGGCACGGGTGCCGCTGGCCAGCGGTTGAGCCCGGCCATTCGACGGGACCCGGCGCGGACACTCTTATGGCCACTGTTCCCGACCGGCGGTGTTTATTTGCCGGCCCATCGCGCCTATATATCGTAAGAGCAACCGATTTGACGAAAATGGAAAACCGACCTCATGGTACCTGTTACTGTCTATTCCAGCCCGTTTTGTTCCTTTTGCGCACGGGCAAAGAAACTCCTTTCCGACAAGGGCGTGAGTTTTGACGAGATCGATGTCTTCAGCGATGCCGGACGCAAGAAAGAGATGATAGACCGCGCCGGCGGCAAGCGGACGGTGCCGCAGATATTCGTCGGTGATGCTCATGTCGGTGGCTGCGATGAATTGTTCGCACTGGACCGGCAGGGCCGCCTGGATCCCTTATTGGCCGGCAGCACTTTGGCCGGCAACGCTCAATAGGTCCTGGTGCCAGGAAACGGCCAGGACGGGTGGATGTGGAATGATCAAGTTCTCGCTGAAATGCCGGCAGGATCACGAGTTCGACGGTTGGTTCCGCGATGGTGCCACCTACGAGACTCAGGCTGCGGCCGGTGTCATAGAGTGCCCGTCCTGCGGCGACCGGTCGATCCGAAAGGCGCCGATGGCGCCGAGCATAGCACGCCGCATGACACAGGACCGCGATTCCGGCCCGCCGTCTGATCTGCAGTCCGGCCATGAAGTGGCGGCGAGCCAGACCCCGGATGAAGGACGGCGATCGACCGGCCACAATACCGACTCCGTTCCTTCTTCGGGCGAAAAATCGCTGCGTGAGGGGGAAAGCGCGCGTTCGATGGTGTCTGGTGATCGGCTTCGCGAGATGCTGTATGCGATCAAGCGCCACGTCGAATCGAACTGTGACTATGTCGGCGACCGCTTTGCGGACGAGGCGCGGCGAATTCACCACGGGCAGGCCGACAAACGCGGGATCTATGGCGAAGCGTCCGCCGACGAGGCTGAGGAACTGGCAGACGAGGGAATCGAGATCTCGCAAATTCCATGGCCGACCAGGTCTGACTCCTGACGGCGGGCTATTGATGGCGTTCAGTAATCGCTGATCACGAGTGCGCCGCATAAGATGTCAATCGACGCGACATCTTATGCGGCATATTTTCGTATTTTTCGCGGTCTCGCAATCAGGCGGCGTCTGTCGATGCTTCTCTGACCACACGGTTGAGCGTTTCGCGCAGAACTTCGATATTGGCCTCGACGTCGCGGCCAATGCTCTTTGCGGTTTCGGCCCATTCCGTATTCCGCTCGGCCTCGCGAGCAACCTCGGCGATCCGGGTCGACACATCCGATGACGATGCGGCGGTTTCCGCAATTGTGCGGGCGATTTCGCTGGTGGCGTTGTCCTGCTCGCGCACTGCCGCTGCGACAGAGGCGCTGACATCGTCTATCTGACGAATGCCATCGATCATGGCCTTGACGGCATCGACGGCCTCCTGCGTTGTCGTTTGCACTTCGGCGATCTGGCGGCTGATTTCCTCGGTCGATTGCCCCGTCTGAGTCGCCAGGTTCTTCACCTCCTGTGCGACGACCGCGAAGCCCTTGCCGGCTTCGCCAGCGCGTGCCGACTCGATTGTGGCGTTCAGGGCCAGAAGATTGGTCTGCCCGGCAATATCCCCGATAATCGACGCGACTTCGCCGATACGTCCGACAGCCGATTGCAGCGACGCCATCGTCTCTTCCGCCGTCTGTCCGGTATGCGATGCCCTGCTGGTGAGTTGTGTCGTCTGCTCGATCTGGCGCGTGATCTCCCTGATCGAGGCCGTCAATTCCTCCGAGGCGCCGGACACGGTCGAGGCATTGGTGATCGACGTCTGCGAGGCGGCCGACACGCTCTCGGCATTGGTCGAGACTTTCTGCGCCGACGCCACCATCTCGTCGGCAGAATCGTTCAACCGGTTGGTCTTCTGAGCGATCTTGTCGACCGCCTGCCGGGTTTCCTGTTCGACGGTCGCCGCCATTCGTTCCATGGCTGCGGCCTTCTGTTCCTCGGCCTGTTCCTGCTGCAGGACCTGCTGGCGCCGCATTTCCTCGGCTTCGACGGCGTTGCCCTTGAAGATGTGGACCGCGCCGATGATCTCGCCGACCTCGTCCCGGCTGGTCGATGCCGGCACATCAACGGAAAGATCACCGCGGGCGAGACGGAGCACACTGGCCGTCAATTGCCGCAACGGCGTCACGGAGTGAATGATCCACCAGGCCAGCAAGCCGCCGACCGCGAGCGCCAATGCGGTGGCAACGATCATCAGGAACAGGAAGTTCTGCGCCACCGACCGTGTCTCATCAGCGATTGTGGCGTTCATGTTTTCCTGAAGATCGATGAACCGGTTGATGGCAGCCAGCCAGTCCACGAATGCCGGGCGGGCATCATCGATGAGAGTGGCGTGCGCGGTATCATGGTCTCCGCCGAGCCGCGCATCGATGACGGTCTCGATCAACGGCAGCGTCCTGGCCTCGATGGCTTTGATATCACCCAGAATGGCCCGCTCCCCGGCGGTCACGTCATCACGCTCGGCAAACATGCGGTCGAGGGAGACTGCGGCGTCGGCGTAGTTGGAGGCGAGGGCATCGATTTCGTCCAGAGCAGCCTGCCGGTCGGCTCCGTCCTCCATCAACACGACATCCCGCAATGCGATGGCGCGGTCGTGAACGCTGCCACGGAAATTGATAGCGTAACGCTGTTTTACGCTGTTGACGTCGTTGACGACCGCAAGACTGGTGGAAATCTGATTGACTTGCGAGATAGCGACGATCGTCAGAACAATCATCAGTGCGAGTATTGTGCCGAAACCGATCAGCAACCGTGCCCGGATTCGCAAATTTTTGAGGGCCTGCATCTTCTGGTCATTTCCTCTGCCGACGGATTGAACGGGTATGGCCTGACCCTGCCATTGGGAATTTCTGACAAGGAACACCCAGGATCGCTTTAGCGCCGAATTCGTTGAAAAAGAGATAATATCCAACGCGTTTCGGTGCGGTACCGCCCCGTTCCACACCCTTAGGCTAATCCGGCCTGGCCGCGGAAATCAGGTAGTTGACCGACATCGACGACCGCGAAAGCCGCCACTGGCGCCCGGTCGGCGTATCAGGGCGAAGCCCGGCCGTATCCTCCACCACAAGGCCACTGCGGCGCAGCATGGCGGCAAGTTCGCTCGGCTTCAGGAATCTGTTCCAGTCGTGGGTGCCGCGCGGCAGCCATCCCAGCGCGTATTCGGCCCCGACGATGGCGGTGAGAAAGCTGGTCCGGGTCCGGTTGAGCGTGCTCATGACGACCCGCCCGCCCGGCCGCACCAGCGACGCCAGTTCGTTGCAGAACCGGGCGGGGTCCGGGACGTGTTCGATAACCTCCAGGGCGGTGACGCCGTCGAAGTTGCCGTCCTCTTCGGCCAGAACATCTGCGGTCAAGCATCGGTAGTCGATCGCAAGCCCCTGATCCTGCGCGTGACGGCGTGCGACGGCGATCGCCTCGGTGCCGGCGTCGATGGCGACGACGTCGGCCCCCCACCGGGCAAGGCATTCGGCAAGCAGTCCGCCGCCACAGCCGACGTCCAGAAGCCGCAAGCCCGACAACGGCTGCGCGACGCCGGGTTCCGCACCCTCCGGCGAAAGGGGCGACAAGCGATCGCGCACATAGGCGGCCCGGGTCGGGTTCATGGCGTGCAGCGGCCGGAATTTGCCGCGCGGATCCCACCATTCTGCGGCAATGCGGTCGAATCGGTCGATCTCATCCTTGTCGACGGCGCCATGGAGCGGCGGCGCGCTCCTGGTTCTATGTGGGCGATCGGACGACATGATTTCGTATCTCCAGTATTGGGGGATGACGGCGGCGCTCGTCGCCGAATTTGCGTCGGCATTCCTTGTCACGCAGTGCGCGAACGGGTATGGATGAATCCCATCATTGCAGCGATGGATCACATTAGCGCAGTGGAGGCCGCATCGCATCCCACAGTGTCGGCTGGGATGCGTTGGTGAAGTCGTGCCGGCCGGTAGGGCATTGATCCTCCCGAACGTGAACCCGAACCAAGTCAGCGAAGTCCATGCCCCGTGTCGTGATGAAATTCGGCGGAACCTCGGTCGGCGATCTCGACCGGATACGCAATGTGGCGGCGCGCGTGAAGCGCGAGGTCGCCGCCGGCAACGAGGTCGCCGTCGTCGTGTCGGCAATGTCCGGCGAAACCAATAAACTGGTCGACTATTGCACCAGCATTGCACCGGTTCATGATGCGCGGGAATACGACGCCGTCGTCGCGTCGGGCGAACAGGTGACCGCAGGACTGACAGCCATGGCCATTCAGGCCGAGGGTGTACCCGCCCGATCGTGGCTGGGCTGGCAGATCGCGATCCGCACCGACGAGGTGCATGGCAAAGCGCGAATCCTTTCCATCGACAGCGAGGACCTGCTGAGCCGGATGGCAACCGGCGAGGTCGCGGTCGTCGCCGGTTTCCAGGGCGTGGCGGGCCGCAACCGGATTGCCACCCTGGGGCGCGGCGGGTCCGACACCTCGGCGGTGGCGCTGGCTGCCGCACTGGGAGCGGACCGATGCGACATCTACACGGATGTCGACGGCGTCTATACCTGCGATCCCAGGATCGTTCGGGCCGCGCGCAAGCTCAACAAGATTACATACGAGGAAATGCTGGAAATGGCGTCCCTGGGCGCCAGGGTGCTGCAGACCCGCTCGGTCGAAATGGCGATGAAGAACCGGGTTCGGCTACAGGTTCTTTCCAGCTTCAGCGATGCCCCCGGCACGTTGGTCGTTGACGAGGATGAAATCGTGGAACAGGAAATAGTAAGCGGAATCGCCTATAGCCGCGACGAGGCGAAGATCACCCTGGTGCAGGTGCCGGATCAGCCAGGTGTCGCGGCCCGGATATTCGGGCCGCTGGCTGAACACAATATCAATGTCGACATGATCGTGCAGAACGTCTCGGAGGACGGACGGTCGACCGACATGACGTTCACCGTTGGGGTGGAGGATTGCCAGAGAACGGTTGACCTGCTTCAGGGCCTTCAGGGCGACCTCGGATTCGCCCGGGTCGTACCGGATGAGCATGTGGTGAAAGTATCCGTCATCGGTGTTGGCATGCGCAGCCATGCAGGTGTCGCCAACAGCATGTTCCGGGCGCTGGCCGAGAATGGCATCAACATTCAGGTTATTTCGACTTCGGAGATCAAGATCAGTGTTCTGATTGCCGACAAATATCTGGAACTCGCGCTGCGAGCCTTGCACACGGCCTACGGACTGGACAACACTTGATACTTCAGGGGCTTGCCAGCCAGGATTCGGTAGCGAGGTTTGGTCAGGGGGAATTCCGGGACCAGGACAGCTCAATCAAGCGTACTGTCTTGCGGCAGACGTCCCGACCTCTCGATCCAGCCTATCTTTAAGGTTGCTTTTTTCCGGACGCGCCGCTTCTTTCGGTTGTTCTGCCCCGGCGAGTCCGGATGGCGTTCGGACGTAGCGAAGTGATGTCGGGGTAATCGACCAGCGGACGGGAGAAGCCTAATGATCCAGCTCGGCGGCGCCCGGTCGGGGCACGCGGTCGGCGGCAGAGCCAAAGCCAGGAGGCGCGGCGCCGTCCCGGCACCCGACATCGGGTCTGGCGCGGGATCGGGCGGCGGTTTCCCGACTGGCAGTGGTGCCGGTGGCAGCGGTTCGGGGGGCGGTTCCGGAGGCGGCGCGGGTGGCGGAGGCCATGGGCCCACGGCATCTCGCCGTCTGCTGGCGAGATTGCGCGACATCATGGCCGGATCCGGTTCCGCTCAGGAACGGCTCGACAAGATTGTCCGGATGATCGCTGCCGAAATGGTGGCCGAAGTCTGCTCTTGCTATGTCATGCGCCCGGGCGAAGTGCTGGAGCTGTTCGCGACGATCGGCCTCAATCCCGACGCGGTTCATCGAACGCGGCTGCAGGTCGGGCAGGGGCTGGTCGGTGAGGTTGCCGCGACCGCGCGTGCCCAGGTCATCGCAAATGCGCCGCAACATCCGAAATTCGTGTACCGCCCCGAGACAGGCGAGGATCCGTATCAATCCTTCATGGGCGTCCCGATACTGCGGGGCGGAAAGGTCCGCGGTGTGCTTGTCATCCAGAATCAACAGCGCCGGACCTATAGCGAGGAAGAAGTCGAAACGCTTCTGACGATCGCCATGGTCGTGGCCGAACTGGTCGCTGCCCGCGGGCCCTCGGGACCGGATCAGGCCGGCGGTATCGACGCCAACGAAGGAATGATGCCAGCCCGCATTGAGGGGGTCACGCTGAATCCGGGCCTGGCAATGGGAACTGCGGTACCTCACCGGCCGCAACTGACGATCCGCCAGATGGTTGCAGAAGACGCGGATGTCGAGCATAGCCGGCTGCGGGATGCATTGGCGGCGATGCATTCCTCGATCGATCATCTCGTGGCTGTTACCGAAGCGCGGGGCGACCCCGAAAGCCGCGATATCCTCGAAACCTATCGAATGTTCGCCGAGGACAGAGGCTGGCTGAACCGGATCAACGAGGCCATCAGCACGGGCCTGACGGCCGAAGCATCTGTGCAGCGGGTCCAGAACGACATGCGCGCCCGGATGGCGCATATGACGGATCCGTATCTGCGCGAGCGAATCAACGATTTCGAGGATCTGGCCAACCGGCTCTTGCTGCATCTATCCGGCAAAACGTCGGTTGCGTCGTCCGGTACGCTGCCGGAAGCCATCGTCCTGGTGGCCCGGTCGCTCGGCCCGGCCGACCTGCTTGATTACGATCAGGAAAAGCTGGTTGCGGTCGTGCTTGAGGACGGCTCGTCCGCCAGCCATGTGGCCATTCTTGCCCGGGCTCTCGGGCTTCCGATGGTGGCGCGGTGCGCCGACGTCATGCAGATTGTCGAGCCGTTCGACCAGATCATCGTCGATGGTGACAACGCTCAGGTTTTCGTCAGGCCCGCCGAAGACGTCCAGGATCTGTTCGCTCAGACGCTCGCCCTCAGGGCTGAACGGGCGAAGGAATACGCCGGTCTGATCGACAAGCCGGCGCTCAGCCGCGACGGCGTTTGCGTCAGCCTGCAGATCAACGCGGGGTTGATGGTCGATCTGGCCCATCTGCACGAGGTGGGGGCTGATGGCGTAGGGCTGTTCAGAACGGAAATTCCGTTCATGGTCCGATCGAGCTATCCCGATGTCGAGGCGCAGACGGATCTGTATACCGATGTTTTCGACCGCGCCGACGGAAAGCTGGTGAGCTTTCGGACCCTTGATATCGGGGGTGACAAGGCGCTGCCCTACTTCCCGCATGACGACCGGGAGAATCCGGCGCTGGGCTGGCGGGCGATCCGCATCGGCCTCGACCGACCGGCAATGCTGCGCCAGCAGATACGGGCCCTTGTCGGCGCTGCGCGTGGCCGCCCGTTCCGGCTGATGTTTCCGATGGTGGCCCATTGCGGCGAGTTCGATGCGGCGCGGAAGCTGGCGGTCATGGAATGCGAAAGGGCCAGGCGGCGGGGCCAGCCGGTATCGGCGTATATGGAAATCGGCGTCATGCTCGAAGTGCCTGCGCTGATATGGCAGCTCGACGATCTGCTGGCGCGGGCGGATTTCGTGTCCATCGGGTCCAACGATCTGATGCAGTATCTTTTTGCGGCCGATCGCGGCAATCCGCATATGGCAACTCGGTATGACGCACTTTGCGCGCCGATGATCGATGTACTGGAGGGTCTCGCGGCGCGCGCGGCGGCTGCGGGTGTTCCCATTTCCGTATGCGGGGAAATGGCTGGCCGGCCTCTTGACGCCATGGTCCTGGTGGCTTTGGGTTTCAGAACGCTTTCGATGTCATCAGGTTCGGTCGGCCCGGTCAAGGCAATGATCCGCAGCCTTGATGTTGCCGCGCTTCGGGCGTATCTCGAAACCATAAGGCGATTGCCGGGCCAGGGACTCAGAGAGAAGCTGCGTTCCTATGCTCGGGATAGTAAGATCGCGATATAGCCTTACTCGAATGGCCAACCGGCGTACACTCTTGCGCCGGGACCAGTTGGCGTTTATGAACGTGCCTGACCGCAGTTGGAAAGGCCTACTGATTCCTCGGTGCGGTTTTGGCCGTATCCTCACTCTACCCTTCATCCCAGCGTGGGGACGAACGGTACTCTGCTACTACGACGGCAAGGATCATGGCGCAGAGCAGGCATAATTTCAGCCATCGAGATGGCGGCGGTCATCAGTCCACCGGTTCCCGTAGCGGACGCGGCATCCATATCGAGCCCGTCAACGGGGCGGCGCGTCAGTATTATGACGATGGTCACGATCATGCGGGCAGTGATGTCGAGCCGGATGACGGGTATCATCATCCTTATGAAAGCGAGCGGCATCAGGCGAATGGCCATGGCAGATATGATCGCATCAACGAGGGCGACGTCGGCGGCCCACCGCGACACGAGACCGGATACCCCGAAACCGGATACCCCGAAACTGGATACCCCGAAACTGGATACGAAGTGAGCGGCGACCACCGCGACTACGAGGGACCGCAGCCGGCTGGCGGCCGCACCTCTGTCAGCGTTTTGCTCCGCGAAGCCCGCGAAGATGCCGGATACAGCTTGCGTGACGTATCCAGTATTCTGCGAATTCGCCTGGCACATCTCGAATCGATCGAGGACGGACGTTTCGATGATCTGCCGGGTACAGTCTACGCTGTGGGTTTCGTGCGTGCTTTCTCTGACCTCGTCGGTCTCGATGGCGAAGCGATGGTCAAGCGCTTCAAAGATGAAGTATCCGGTATACCCGACCAGACGGAGCTTCACTTCCCGACGCCGACATCGGACGGCCGGCTTCCGGGCATCGGGCTTGTGACGATCGCGGTCCTGCTGGCCGGGGTCGCCTATGGCGGCTGGTACTATGTCTCCGAGAGCGATCGCAATGTCGGCGATTTCATCCCGGCCATACCCGACAGATTTGCCGGCCTGCTCGAAGGCTGGAGCGGCGAGACACCTCCGATTGACGAGATCGGCGAGACAGCGGACGAGCCCGGTACGGACTCTGGACCCGATTCTGGCATCGGCCTTGCCGACACGGGTGACACATCAGCCGGACAGGCGTCGACCGGCGACGATCTGGGGCCAGGCATCGATTCCTCGGCTGTTGATGGGCCGGTGGCAGGACGTGACGTCGCACCACAAGACACGGGCGCGGGCGTCGCGGCCGGATCGTCGGAAGCCGGGCAATCGGACACGGGCCAATCGGACGCTGGCGAGACGGATTTGGGAGAGACTGCTTCCGAAGATTCGGGGCCTCAGGGGGCGTCGGCCGAAGAAATCCCGAACGAATTGTCGATTGTTGCCGATGACGAGGCGACGCAATCCCCTTCGGTTCTGACTGACGATACGCCATCGGACACGGCCTTGGCCGTTCCCGGGTACGACGAGCCGCCGTTGCCGGAGACCGCAGCAGAGTCCGGGCCAGATGCTGGTGGGGCCGGAGATGCCACCCCGGACAGAGGGCAAGAGGGGGGCTCGGATGGCGATCTGGAGGAGCAGCAGACCGCTTCGGCCGATGGCACTGCAGCGTCTGACGGCGCCGCGGGTGAGGGCGGTCGGCAGGTGACCATTCGGGCGGAGTCGGACAGCTGGGTGCAGATCAGGGACTCGCTGGGCTCGCTGCTGATGACGCGAGTGATGCGCGCCGGCGAGCAATACGAGGTGCCGGATGAATCGGGACTTACAATGGTGACCGGCAATGCCGGCGGCCTCTATGTCACAGTCGGGGGTGAGCCGGCCCCGCCGTTGGGCGGGGCGGGAGATGTCGTGCGCGGCATCAGCCTTGAACCCGAGGCCCTGCTCGAGGGGACGGCCGCACCATAGTAGCCAGCATCGGCGACGCTTGCCGGCTGCGGAGATGGATCGTTCCGGGAATCGGAGCGCGCGCGCCATCAAAGAGCCGGCTCCAGGCAGGTTAAGGGGCCAATTCCAGAATGTCGGTAAGACCTTATCGCGATATCGAGCGCCGCAAGAGCCGCCAGATCCATGTTGGCGCGGTACCGGTCGGCGGTGATGCGCCGATCACCGTGCAATCCATGACCAACGTCCTGACGACGGATGTTCAGGGCACGATAAACCAGATCCGGGCGCTTGAAGACGTCGGCGCCGACATCGTTCGCGTTTCATGCCCGGACGAAGAGAGCACGGCGGCATTGAAAGACATTGTTGCCAATGTTTCGGTGCCGATCGTCGCGGATATTCATTTTCACTACAAACGCGCGATCGAGGCGGCTGCCGCCGGCGCCGCTTGCTTGCGTATCAATCCCGGCAACATCGGTTCTTCCGCACGGGTGGCGGAAGTTGTCCAGGCCGCCAAGGATCACGGATGTTCGATCAGGATCGGCGTAAATGCGGGGTCGCTGGAACGGACTATACTGGAAAAATACGGCGAACCCTGTCCGGAAGCGATGGTCGAGAGCGCGCTCGGCCATCTCCGCATTCTCGAAGATCATGATTTCTTCGAGACAAAAATCAGCTGCAAAGCATCTGATGTGTTTCTGGCGGTCGCGGCCTATCAGCAACTCGGGGATGCCTGCGATTACCCGCTTCATATCGGCATCACCGAAGCTGGCGGTCTGCGATCGGGAACGATCAAGAGCAGCGTGGGACTGGGCATGCTGCTGTGGTCGGGCATTGGTGACACCATCCGTGTTTCCCTGTCGACGGACCCGATCGAGGAGATCAAGGTCGGTTTCGACCTGCTGAAATCACTCAACCTGCGGCATCGCGGCGTGAACATCATCTCGTGTCCGTCCTGCGCCCGCCAGCAGTTCGACGTCATCGAGACGGTCAAGGTTCTGGAGGAGCGCGTCAGCCATATCACGACGCCGATGACGGTCTCGGTCATCGGGTGCGTGGTCAATGGACCGGGCGAGGCTACCATGACCGATATCGGGTTCACTGGCGGCGGCAGAGGCACGCACCAGGTCTATATCGGCGGCGTGTCCCATCACCGGCTTCAGGACGCCGATGTCGTCGACCATCTGGTCGGCCTGATCGAGACCAAAGCCGCCGAAATTGAGGCCGCCGAAACTGAGGCCAATGAAAGAAAGCGCACGGCAGCCGAATAGAAAATTGCCTGTGCCGATGCGAACGTGAAAGCAGAACACTTATGAGCCTTGAAGAAAGCCTGGACCGCGTCCTCGTGCGGTTCAGCGAGTTGCGCGATACCTTGGCCTCGCCGGATTTGAAGCCGGACACGCTGGCTTCGCTCTCCAAGGAATATTCGGATCTGGAACCGATTGCCGACGCGATTTCACGGTTGCGGGCAGCGCGCGAAGAACTGGCGGATCTGGGCGCCATGGTTGCCGACACGTCCGGTGATCCCGAGATGCGCAATCTGGCTGAAGAAGAATTTTACGCTCTGAAGGCGCGGCTCCCCGAGATGGAGAAGGCCGTTCACAAGATGCTGATCCCGCGCGATGCGGCCGACAGCCGCAACGCGATTCTGGAAATCCGGGCCGGGACGGGCGGCGACGAAGCAGGATTGTTCGCGGCCGATCTGATGGAAATGTACCGCAAATATGCCGGCCTGAAAGGGTGGAAGTTCGAACTCATGGACTACCACGGCAGCGAAGTTGGCGGGATCAAGGAAGGTGTTTTCAAAATCGCGGGCGCGTCCGTCTTCGCCCGGCTCAAATTTGAAAGCGGTGTTCACCGGGTTCAACGGGTGCCGGCGACGGAGACCCAGGGACGGATCCATACGTCGGCGGCGACCGTTGCGGTGCTGCCTGAAGTGGCTGAGGTCGATATCGACATCGACGAAAAGGACCTGAGGGTCGACACCTTCCGCGCTTCCGGCGCGGGTGGGCAGCACGTCAACAAAACCGACAGTGCGGTACGCATTACGCATGTTCCAACCGGAACCGTCGTGGCCGTTCAGGAAGAAAAATCGCAGCACAAGAATCGCGCCCGCGCGATGACGATCCTGCGTTCGCGCATCTATGACGAGCAGCGCAGGGCGCTTGACCGGGAACGAGCGGACGAGCGCCGGGCGCAGGTCGGATCTGGAGACCGATCCGAGCGGATCCGAACCTATAATTTTCCGCAGGGCCGCGTGACTGACCATCGGATCAATCTCACGCTCTACAAGCTGGAGCAGGTTCTTAGCGGTGAGGCGCTGGACGAGGTTATTGACGCCCTCATCCGAGAAGACGAAGCCGCTCGGCTGTCGGAAATGGTGTGAGCGATACACTCGACAGCGTCGTGACGACGGTGTGCGACCGGCTCGCCGACACCCACGGTGCCGATGCGTGGCGGTTCGGACGCCGGCTGATCGCGGCCGTCCTTGATATCGACGGTGCTGTCCTGATCGCGGCGGGCGACATGGCGCTGCCGTCCGACAGGGTCGCGATGGTGCTTCAGGCGGTGGAGCGTGCTGCCTTGGGAGAGCCGATTTCGCGGATCGTTGGCCGCCGCGGTTTTTGGGATTTCGATCTGGAGATCTCGGCCGACACTCTGGACCCGCGTTCGGACACCGAGACCGTCGTTGAGGCCGCGCTTTGCCGGATTCCGGCTGACCGCCCGGCAACGGTCGCCGATCTGGGAACCGGTAGCGGCTGTCTGCTTCTGGCGGTGCTCGCCGAACGTCCTTTGGCGACGGGAATTGGCATTGATCTGAGTGAGGGGGCCGTTCATCAGGCGCGGCGCAATGCGGTGGCCCTTGACCTCGATAGACGGGCAAAGTTCATTGTTGGCGACTGGGCGGACGCGCTGTGCGGCTCGTTTGATGTCGTGCTGTCGAATCCGCCCTATATTCGAACAGATGCGATGGTCGCGCTTGACGAGGTGGTGCGTCGATACGACCCGCCGTCCGCGCTGGATGGCGGGCCGGATGGGCTGCAGGCCTATCGCCGGCTGATGCCGGGTACCGCTGAAATTCTGAAAGAGGGCGGCATGGCGGTCGTTGAAATCGGCTTCGGTCAAGCCTTCTCGATATGCCGGATTTTTCATGACGTCGGGCTGACGCCGATCGCTATACGAAGCGATCTGTCAGGGATACAAAGAGCGGTCACTGCAAAAAAATGTTGGAATTCCGATCTTTCGACGGTACGGTGCCGTAGATCGTGATAGGGAATAGCCATTATCCGATTGCTTCCCGTTCATACCGCATCGTCGACAGCTTTCGATCCGATCGGTAGAGCCTCTTGTCCGACCGATTGGACGAGACGCAGGAGGCGCGACGGCCGTCAACGGTTTCGGCCAATTGTTCGTCTTTAACGGTTCTGGGCTTAGCCGGTGCAAGGCTGAGGCGCAGATCGATTGCGGCAAAAAAATCGACCGCACATGGCGCGAATGGTGCCATCAGGCGTGTTTTGGATCTGGAAACACAGCGTTAAAAAGGCTTTCATGAGGCAAGGTCCCAACTCAAGACGATCACGCGGCCGCGGCGGCAGTGGTGGCAGCAGCGGTGGTGGTGGCGGTGGCGCAAATCGCCGTTCGAACGTTCCAAACCGAAACCAGACGTTCGACAGCAACGGTCCGGACGTCAGGATCAGGGGGAACGCGCACCAGATTTTCGAGAAGTATGTGGCGCTGGCCAGAGACTCCCAGAGTGCTGGCGATCGCGTGATGCTTGAGAACTATCTTCAGCACGCCGAACATTACCAGCGCGTTATTAACAGCTTTAACGAATCCCAGCAGACCGCGCCATCCCAGGCCGGCGCTCATCAGAACGCTTCCCAGCAGAACGGCTCGCAGAGCGGAGGCGGTCAGCAGCACGGGAATGGCCAGAACGGCCATGGACAAAGCGGCGGCAACGGCTACGGCTATGATTCCGACGGGGATGACGACGCCGGCAGTCCAGGCAATGACGATTACAATCGTCAGCAGAACCGCGCACGTAACGGCAACGACGACCGACAAGGCCGCAACGACCGCGGTGGCCGGTCTGACGGTCAGCGACGCCAGTCTTCCGACCGCAACGACAACGGTGATGGCAATGGCCGTGACCAGAGTCAGCGCGATCAGGGAAGCGCCGATCAGCGGACCCACTACCAGGGTGGTGGGCAGGGCAATCATGAAGCTGGGCAGAATTCCGGCAATCAGTCTGGAAACGGTGACGGTCGACACGGACGTGACGACGGAGCCGGTCGTAATCGGGTATCGAACCAGCGGGATGGCGAACGGACGCCGGAACGCCGGCGAGCTCAGCGCCGGCCTCAGCCGGTCGATGCGGGCAGCGACGAGGGTGGATCCGGAGGCCCGGGCGATACCGCATCCAATCGCAGAGCGAACGATCGGGGAAATGAATCCCGAGGCGAGGGGCTCTTCGATGATCCCCGGGATTCGGCACCCGACGACGATGATTTCGGCAACGACCTTGGCTCCAGCAGCGACCTTGGCTCCGGCGGCGACGATCAGCCTTCGGCCCCGACAGTAGCCGCGCCGCGCAGATCAAGGGCTGCGCGCCAGGAGACAGCGCCAGCCGTAGCGTCCAGCCCGAATGACGTGGCGGAGGGCGAGACGGGCGCGGGTGGCAGCCCCGATGAAGACGAGCCGGCGACGCCCCGCAAGCGTGCCAGCCGGGCCAAGTCAGCAAAACCGGCGACGAGAGCAAAAAAGCCCACTACGGTCGAGCCTGATGCTGACGACGCTGGCTCTGGTTCGGAACAGGCCCCGGAAGCGGCCGGCGCTGAAGGCGAAACCGCAGCTCCGAAGAAGCGAACGCGGCGGCCAGCAGCGGCAGCGACGCGCACCCGCAAGGTCAAGACTGCGGAGCCTGATGACGACGAGACAGGCAAGCCGGGGGATCTGGGACTTTAGCCGGGGCGGGCGGCATCGCCTAATAAGTGATGGTGTCGCCTGCCAATAGGGTCCCGCCCTTTTCTATGACCGCATAGACCCCACAGTTCGTGTGGCCGAAATTGGCCTGAAGCGTCTTGAGGAGATTGCGGTCGCGATGGGCGGAGTTCGGATCGACATGCGTGGCGACGCAGCGGCCGATGGGTTCGATGACACGCAGACGAACGCTGCCGACGGTCAGGCATTTGCCCGGCAGCGACCCTTCTTCCCAGGGTTTCCAGCCGTCGACCAACAGATTGCCCCTGAATCGCAAGGGGTTGATCAGCGAAGCGGTGAGGGATGGTCGCCCATTGTCGCGGGGCTTGTCAGTCGGGTATTGGCCAGGCAGGGAACTATCGGGCAGGGGTATGCTGTCGACACTGGCCTGATTGATGATCGATATGTACGGGGTTTGTTTGTCCGCGAAGTGTCGCCCCCGGCCAGCATCCATTAGCCAGGGCCGTGAGGCCGACTGATCCGGCAGAGCCAGAAAATCAGAAACGAACAAGCTGATTCGGGCCCGCCCTGCGGCGGTTTCCATATCCGCCTCTACGCCGGCACCGTCGGGACCCGTTATCTGCACTCTTGCCGAGGCACCACGGTCGAATTTCGCGGTGAGCGCCGCCAGAGATGCGTGACGCTTCAGCGTGAAGAAGTTACCGGGCGGCTGCCATTCACAGGCGCCGGAAGGTTCCCACTCCGCTTGTCCATCCATGATCGCTCCGGCATCGCCGAGTTGCCCGGGCGCAACGCGGCCAAAGGCGAATCGGCGATCGAACGGCAGCGTCGCCCCCGTCGAGACCTCGATCCTATCGAGGTCTTCGGCAGACAGGGCTTTTATCGGAAAGCGGCAAATACGTGCAATGCGGGCCATAAGCCAGCGTTATCCCGTCGCCCGCCGGGCGTGTCAAGCCGCGCGCTTATGTCCGGATACACTGTCAGCCGGAGCCGGAATGTCGGAGTTGGCGGGAGCAACCGCCGGGACAGTCGGCTTGCTGGTCGACAGCGCCGCTGCGACATCGACGGGCTCGCCGGATCCAATCTGCCTGGATAGATACGGGATGTCTCCTCGACTCAGTCCGATATCGGCCAACTCACGATCCGAAAGCGATTGCAGCTCTGTTAGAATGCGATTGGTCCTGACGCGCCCAAGCATCGCGGTCCAGCCTGCGCCCACGACACGGGCGGCGCGTGCAAAAAAAGACCGGACATATTCTGCACGCATATTATTAGCCCGCCTCAAGACAGCGTCGATACGGTCTGTTTCAATTGCGGAAAAATCATCACGGTACATCGATTCTCTCCATTTTCCTTTTGGGCTCAGCGGCACCATTGTTCATGATCGAAAGATAAGCGCAGTCAGCAAAGTTCACCACTCCTATGGGTGCAGCGCAGCAATGCATTTATGTTGAAAATAAGCGCGCTTTATATTCGCTGATGGTATTCGGGTTGCTGTCTCGCCTGTCTTGTGAGGCGAATGGTGGCTGCCCATATGTCGTTTATGGATCGGAGCAACCGCACATCTTGTGGGTTGCAGCGGCCCGCGCCTCGATTTGGGCGGGCAAAACGACAGCTGGAGAGGAATCAAGGCTCATGAACCTCGATAAATTCACAGAACGGTCGCGTGGCTTTCTGCAGGCGGCCCAGACCATCGCCGTCAGGGATGGAAACCAGCAGTTGACGCCTGAGCATTTGCTCAAGGCGCTGCTGGACGATGATCAGGGACTGTCCGCGAATCTCATCCGTTCAGCCGGCGGCGACCCTACGCGGGCCGGCACGGAAACGGCACTTGCGCTTGGGAAACTGCCCACAGTCGAAGGCGCCGGGGCCGGTCAGGTTTACATGGGCCGTGACTTGGCTCGTGTGCTGGATGAGGCCGAGAGCCTGTCGAAAAGGGCCGGAGACGAATTCGTGGCTGTGGAGCGTCTGCTACAGGCGCTTGCATTGTCGAAATCGGCACCGGCCGGACGCATTCTGGCGGATAGTGGTGTGTCGCCGCAATCGCTTGAACAGGCGATCACAGGGCTGCGCAAGGGACGTACGGCGGATTCGGCGACTGCGGAGCAATCATACGACGCCATGAAGAAATATGCCCGCGATCTTACAGAGGCTGCCCGCGACGGCAAGCTGGATCCGGTCATTGGTCGGGACGACGAAATTCGCCGCACAATCCAGGTTCTCAGCCGGCGCACGAAGAACAATCCGGTGCTGATCGGCGAGCCGGGTGTCGGCAAGACGGCAATCGTTGAAGGACTCGCAACCCGGATCGTGAATGGCGACGTGCCGGAAAGCCTGAAGGACAAGCGGCTTCTGGCGCTCGATCTCGGTGCCTTGATCGCCGGTGCGAAATATCGCGGCGAGTTCGAGGAACGTCTGAAAGCCGTTCTGGAGGAGATTGAATCCGCCGCCGGCGAAATCGTTCTGTTCATCGACGAGTTGCACACCCTTGTCGGCGCGGGCAAGGCGGACGGCGCGATGGACGCGTCGAACATGCTGAAGCCGGCTCTGGCGCGGGGTGAATTGCACTGTGTTGGCGCAACGACGCTCGATGAGTATCGCAAGTACATCGAAAAGGATTCGGCATTGGAGCGGCGGTTCCAGCCGGTCCAGGTGTCCGAACCCAGTGTCGAGGACTCGATCTCGATCCTGCGCGGACTGAAAGAGAAGTACGAGTTGCACCACGGCATCCGTATTACCGACGGTGCATTGGTGGCCGCTGCCACCTTGTCCAATCGTTATATTACCGACCGTTTCCTGCCGGACAAGGCGATCGATCTCATGGACGAAGCCGCAGCGCGGCTGCGGATGGAAGTCGACAGCAAACCCGAAGAGATCGAGCATCTCGACCGCCGGATAATGCAATTGAAGATCGAGCGCGAGGCCTTGAAGCGCGAGACGGATACCGCGTCGCGTGACCGGCTGTCCAAGCTGGAACACGAATTGTCGGAATTGGAGGAAAACTGCGCTTCCATGACGGCGGCCTGGTCGGCCGAGAAGGAAAAACTGACCGAGACGCACAAGGTCAAGGAGCAGCTGGATCAGACCCGCGTTGAGCTGGAGCAGGCGCGGCGGTCAGGTGATTGGGAACGGGCCGGCGAGTTGATGTACGGAGTGATCCCAAAACTCGAAGCGCAACTCGACGGACCGGCCGAGGCCGGGGAGCATCTGCTCAACGAAGAGGTGCGCAGTGAAGACGTCGCCAGCATTGTCTCGCGGTGGACCGGCATCCCCGTCGACCGGATGCTCGAAGGCGAGCGCGAAAAGCTGCTGCGGATGGAAGAAGCGCTCCACCGGCGTGTGATCGGCCAGGACGCCGCAATCGCTGCCGTCTCGAATGCAGTCCGGCGGTCAAGGGCGGGTCTGCAGGATCCCAACAGGCCGACGGGAAGCTTCATGTTCCTGGGGCCAACGGGTGTCGGCAAGACGGAACTGACCAAGGCCGTTGCCCAGTTCCTGTTCGATGACGAGCATGCGATGATCCGGATCGATATGTCCGAGTTCATGGAGAAGCATTCGGTTGCCCGGCTGATCGGGGCACCGCCCGGCTATGTCGGTTATGACGAGGGTGGCGCATTGACCGAAGCCGTTCGCCGGCGGCCGTATCAGGTGATCCTGTTCGACGAAATCGAGAAGGCACACAACGACGTGTTCAACGTTCTGTTGCAAGTGCTCGATGACGGGCGTTTGACCGACGGTCATGGCCGAACGGTTGATTTCAGGAATACACTGATAATCATGACCTCCAATCTGGGCTCGGAACATCTTGCCAGCGATGCCGGGGAAGTCGATCACCGTGCACGCGACCGGGTTTTGAAGACGGTGCGCGAGCATTTCCGGCCGGAGTTTCTGAACCGCCTGGACGACATGATCGTCTTCCAGCGGCTGACCCGCGACCAGATGGCCGGGGTCGTCGACATCCAGCTCAGCGGGCTGGAGAGACTGCTGGCCGATCGAAAGATCGTTCTGGAACTGGGCGACGAAGCCCGGCAGTGGCTGGCCGAGGCCGGCTACGATCCGGCTTACGGCGCCCGGCCGCTGAAGCGCGTAATCCAGCGCACGCTTCAGGATCCGCTGGCTCAGAGGATCCTCGACGGCACCATCCGTGACGGCCAGACGGCGCGCGTCACGGTAGGCGACGAAGGACTGGTGATCGAACCCGTCGAAACGGCAGCAGAGGCCGCCTGAGGCCTAACCTGCCTGCACAAATGGAAACGGGGGCGCAATCCGCGCCCCCGTTTTTTTATGGCCGCGGTGACGTGGTGCGCAACATTATTTGACAAAAGTCGGGTTCGGAAAATCGATTTCCGGAGACTAATTGACGTAGATCAACGCCGTTACCGAGTTTGTTGGTTAACCTCCCAGCTATACCAAATAGAATTCCATCCTTTTGGGGGAGGGTATCATCATGCAACGGCTAAATGTAGGTACGGCGCTGGGCGTCGGGTTCGGTCTGGTTGCACTATCCGGTGCCGGTCCGGCTCAGTCCGCCGGAACGGTTGAGGTGCTTCATTGGTGGACCTCCGGCGGAGAAGCCAGAGCAGTGGGCGAGTTGAAAGCGTCCTTCGAGGAGCAGGGCGGCACCTGGATCGACTCTCCGATTGCAGGCGGGGGCGGCGATGCCGCGATGACGGCATTACGGGCACGGGTTGTTGCCGGAAATCCGCCGACCGCCGTTCAATTGAAAGGCCCGGGTATTCATGAGTGGGCGGCGGAGGGTGTGCTTGCGGATGTCGACGATGTCGCGATGCGCGATGGGTGGAATGATGTCCTGCCGCCGGCGCTGGCCGAAATCATGCAGTATGAAGGTCGCTATGTTGCGGCACCGGTGAACATCCACCGTGTCGACTGGATCTGGGCCAATCCCGACCTTCTCGAAGAAGTCGGCGCGGAGATGCCGACGAGCTGGGAAGAATTCAACGCCACGGCAGAGAGCCTGATGGAAGCGGGCATCACACCGCTGGCCCATGGTGGGCAACCCTGGCAGGACGCGACGATCTTTGAAGTGGTCGTGCTGGGGCTGGGGGGCGCCGACTTCTATCGCCAGGCCCTGGTCGATCTGGATATGGATGCTCTCCAGAGCGACACGATGATCGCCGTTTTCGACCAGATGCGCATCATGCGCGGTTTCGTCGATCCGGGCTTTTCTGGCCGCGACTGGAATCTTGCGACATCGATGGTGATGAATGGCGAAGCCGCGTTTCAGATCATGGGCGACTGGGCGAAGGGTGAGTTCCTGGCCGCCGGACAGGTGCCCGGCGAAGACTTCCTCTGCGCCCCGGCTCCGGGACAAGCGTTCATTCTGAACACCGATTCCTTCGCATTCTTCGAGGTCAGCGGCGATGATCGCATTGAAGGGCAACAGGTCTTGGCCGGTCTGATCATGTCACCGGAGTTCCAGCGCTCTTTCAATCTTGCCAAGGGGTCGATCCCTGCGCGGGTCGACGTGTCGCTGGAGGAGTTCGACATGTGCGCCCAGCAATCGCAGGCCGATCTGACCGCGGCGATCGAAGCCGACACTCTGGTTCCGAGCATGGCGCATGAGATGGCGGTTCCGCGATCGGTCCGGGGCGAATTTCTGGACGTCGTGACAGAACATTTCAATTCGGACATGTCGTCCGAAGAAGCGGTCGAACAACTCGTCAGTGCTATCGAGCGGTCGCTGTAGATCGTTTCTCGTCGGCGGACGGGCGGGTGCTGGTACGTGGCCCCACCCGTCCGCTTTCTTCCGCCCGCCCATCGGAGACGAAAGATGGCCCGTCCGAGCGTATGGCTCGCGCGTGTGCGGCGCGTGGATGTGTGGCTGCCCAAGGTGGTCGTTGCCCCCTCTTTTGCCGCCAGCCTGTTCTTCGTTTACGGCTTCATCGCCTGGACCGTCTACATCTCGTTCACCGGTTCGCGTATGATGCCGAACTACGACCTGGCGGGTCTTGCGCAGTATGAGAGACTCTGGAACACGCCGCGCTGGTTCGTTGCTCTTGAGAACCTCTTCATATTCGGCGTCCTTTTCATGGTCATCTGCCTGGTGATCGGGATCGTGCTGGCCATCCTGCTCGATCAGCGCATTCGGGCCGAAGGGGTCCTGCGCACCATTTATCTGTATCCGATGGCGTTGTCCTTCATCGTTACGGGTACGGCCTGGAAGTGGATTCTCAATCCGACGCTCGGTCTGGAGAAGCTGATGCACGATATCGGCTTCACGAGCTTCGAGTTCGCCTGGCTGGTCGACCGCGATATGGCGATCTATACAGTCGTGATTGCCGGTGTCTGGCAGTCGTCGGGCTATGTCATGGCCCTGTTTCTGGCCGGGCTGCGATCGATCGATGACGAGATCATCAAAGCCGCGGCGATCGAAGGCGCCGGTCCGTGGCGGACCTATGTCGGCATCGTCCTGCCGATGCTGCGGCCCGTTTTCCTGTCGGCGTTCATTGTTCTGGCTCATCTCGCCATCAAGAGCTTCGATCTGGTTGTGGCGCTCACCGCCGGCGGACCCGGCATCGCCACCGATCTGCCCGCGACATTCATGTATTCGTATGCGTTCCAGCGCAGCGAACTCGGTCTCGCCGCCGCCAGCGCCGTCATGATGCTGATCACGATCATGGCGATCATCGTGCCGTATCTGTATTCAGAATTGCGGAGCGAACGCAAATGAACGGCAGCATGAGACGTCGCCAGACACACGGGATCGTCCGTCCGAAATCGGCCTCCAACACGTTTCTTCGCTGGCTGCTCTTCTCCATCCTCGGCCTGTTCGCCCTTTATTACCTGATGCCCATGATCGTCATGGTGATCACCGCACTGAAGCCGCTGGATGAAATCCGTACCGGAACACTCTTGAGTCTGCCGCAGGCGCCGACTCTGGAGCCGACATTTCGGGCGTGGGGCTCTGCGTGTGTCGGCGTCCGTTGCGCCGGGCTCAGCCCCTATGTCCTGAACTCGGTCATGATGGTCGTGCCGGCGGTTGCGATTTCCACGATGCTTGGCGCCATCAACGGTTACGCGCTGACCAAATGGCGGTTTCGCGGGGCCGATCTCATTTTCGGGCTGATGCTGTTCGGCGCCTTCATCCCCTTTCAGGTCGTGCTGCTGCCGATGGCGCGAACGCTTGGAGTGCTGGGGCTGGCCGGTTCGGTGTGGGGCCTGGTTCTGGTCCATACCGTTTACGGGCTGGCGTTCACGACGCTGTTCTTCCGGAATTTCTTCGTCGGTGTGTCCGACGGGATCGTGCAAGCGGCCAAGGTGGACGGCGCCGGTTTCTTCGGCATCTTCTTCAGGGTGGTGCTGCCCATGTCGCTGCCGGCGATCGTCGTCACCGTCATCTGGCAATTCACCCAGATCTGGAATGATTTCCTGTTCGGCATTGCCTTTACCGTCGGCGATTCCAATCCGGTCACTGTGGCGCTCAACAACCTCGTGGCGTCGTCTACGGGCGTCAAGGAGTACAATGTTGACATGGCGGCGGCTATCATTGCGGCCGTTCCGACATTGATCGTCTACATCTTTGCTGGAAAATACTTTGTTCGCGGCCTGGCCGCCGGCGCAGTCAAAGGATAGCCCGATGGCGACCGTCAAGCTCGATACCGTCACCAAATTTTTCGGCGCCAATGAAGTGATCAAGGGTATCGACCTGGAGATCGACGAGGGCGAGTTCGTCGTCCTGATCGGACCGTCGGGCTGCGGCAAGTCGACGTTGCTCAACCTCATTGCCGGGCTGGAGACATTGTCGGCTGGCGACATCTTCATCGCGGATCGCAAGGTGAACGATATCGCGCCAAAGGATCGCGACATCGCCATGGTGTTCCAGTCATATGCGCTCTATCCGACGAAGACCGTTCGCGACAACATTACCTTCGGCATGGTTACGCGCCGCGTCGCCAGGGACGCCCGCGAAAAGGCCTTGGCGAACGTCACGAACCTGCTGCATATCGAAACATTGCTCGATCGCAAGCCGGGGCAGCTCTCCGGTGGGCAGCGCCAGCGCGTTGCCATGGGCCGTGCCCTGGTCCGCGATCCGGACGTGTTCCTGTTCGATGAACCATTGTCCAATCTGGACGCAAAGCTTCGGGTCGAAATGCGCACCGAAATCAAGAAACTGCATCAGCGGCTTGGCAAGACGGCTGTCTATGTGACCCACGATCAGGTCGAGGCAATGTCCCTGGCCACCCGTATCGCTGTCATGGACAACGGAACGATCCGCCAGATCGCGGGGCCCGAAGAGATCTATGAAGACCCGATCGACCTGTTCGTGGCCAGCTTCATCGGGTCACCCTCGATGAACCTGATCACGGGCACGCTGGTGCGCGACAATGGCCTGATCCTCGACGTGATTGACGACTACGGTACGGTCCGCTTTCCACTACCCGCGACGATGGAAGCATCCGCCGGCTCCCATGTCGGCCGAGAGCTCGTTCTCGGGTTTCGCCCGGAAATCGTCAATCGCGAGGGCACCAACCGGCCCGGTTCCGACCCTTTCGTCTTTGAACGGGAGATAACGGTCGTCGAGCCGACCGGGCCGGACACGCTGCTGATTTTCCCACTGGGCGACATCGAAGCGATAGCGCGCGTTCATCCCCAGGACAAGGCACCGGTCGGAAGCCGCTATCGTTTCGAAGTCGACATGGCGCGCACCAAGCTGTTCGACCCGGCAACCGGGTTGAGGATCTGAGGTCCCTCCGAATTGCCCGAACAGCAAGGGTGCTCGCATGCACCGGCGCGCCAGAGAGGCTGACGCACGGCGGTCGGTCAGAACAATCCTTCAATCTCGCCCTTGTCGTTCAATCTGATCACATTGGCGGCCGGTGTGCGTGGCAGGCCGGGCATCGTCATCATTTCCCCGCACAGCGCGACCACGAAGCCGGCGCCGGCGGAAAGATGCACGTCGCGGATCGGTATGATATGCCCCTCCGGCGCTCCGCGCAGACCGGCATCAGTTGAAAAGCTGTACTGGGTCTTCGCCATGCAGACGGGCAGCCGGCCATGGCCGTCGGCTTCGAACTGGGCCAGCTTCTTCGTGACCCGGCTATCGATGGCGACGTCGGCGGCGCCATAGAGATCGCGTGCGATCGTCCGGATCTTTTCGCCGAGAGGCATGTCGTCGGGATAGAGCGTCCTGAACCGCGCCTGATCACCGTCGGCCAATTCGCCGACGCGGGTGGCCATTGCCTCGATCCCGGCGCCACCGTCGGACCAATGGGCGTTGATAAAGGCTTCGACACCGCGTTCGTTGCAATAGGCGACGACAGCATCCAGTTCGGCCTTGGTATCCTTGACGAACCTGTTTATGCCCACGACGACCGGCACACCGAACCGCGCCATATTGTCGAGATGCCGGCCGAGATTGCTGCATCCCGCTGTGACGGCCTCGACGTTTTCTTCGCCCAGCTGCGCCTTATCCACACCACCATGCATTTTCAATGCCCGGACCGTGGCGACGATCACGGCGGCGGACGGTGCCAGGCCGGCCTTGCGGCATTTGATGTCGAAGAACTTTTCCGCGCCGAGATCGGCGCCGAACCCGGCTTCGGTCACGACGTAATCGGCCAGTTTGAGCGCCGTTCTCGTCGCTGTCACGCTGTTGCAGCCATGGGCGATATTGGCGAATGGGCCACCATGGATGAAGGCCGGGTTGTTTTCGAGTGTCTGCACCAGATTCGGCATGAAGGCATCGCGCAAAAGCGTGGTCATGGCGCCGTTGGCGTTCAGGTCGCGCGCCAGAATGGGTTGGCGGTCGCGTGTATAGGCGACAACGATGGCGCCAAGGCGTTCTTCGAGATCCTTCAGATTGTTGGCGAGGCAGAAGATCGCCATGACTTCGGATGCGACGGTGATGTCGAAACCGTCCTCGCGGGTATATCCGTTGCCGACGCCGCCCATGCCGACCGTGATCTGACGCAGCGCGCGGTCGTTCATATCCATGACCCGCTTCCACGAAATGCGGCGTGAATCGATGCCCAGTTCATTACCCCAGTGGATATGATTGTCGATCAGGGCACTGAGCAGATTGTGGGCCGTGCTGATCGCATGAAAGTCGCCCGTGAAATGAAGGTTGATCGTCTCCATCGGAACGACCTGCGCATATCCGCCGCCGGCTGCGCCGCCCTTCATTCCGAAGCAGGGCCCCAGCGATGGTTCCCGAAGGCAGATCGCGGCGCGTTTCCCGATTCGATTGAGCCCGTCGCCAAGGCCGACGGTCGTCGTCGTCTTACCTTCTCCGGCGGGAGTCGGGCTGATGGCCGTGACCAGGATCAGCTTGCCTTCGGGCCTGCCCTGCAGGCTGTCCACGAAGTCGGGTGTCAGTTTCGCGATGTGCGGTCCGTAGTTGAACAGCGCATCCGCCGGAATATCCAGCCCGGCAGCGACCCGGGAGATCGGAAGCATCTTCGCCTGCCGGGCGATCTCGATATCCGACCCCATGACGGGCGCTTCGGCTTTCTGAACGTCCTTGACCTCAGCATCCATAAGTAAAGTTCCTTGATTGAAATGTGCCATCATCGGGTCGCGGCACTGCCGATTCGCCTATCGCCGCCAGGACGTGACTATATACACATCCGTCCAGTTGGAAAACGTGGCACGAGTGCCGCCTTGATGATCCTGAAATCGCGACGCCTCGTGCACCGGGCGCGACACTTTCCGATAGCGACCTGAACACCCTCCTATGCTTTCGGTTTCTTTCCAATAGATGTTGTGCCGGGCGATATTAGCTACTCGCGCAGGGGCTGCGGCTGTGATACCGACTAGTTGAATCGCTGCCTCACGGAACGTCCGGTCGGCATGCGGGTTGCACCTGAGCGCAATCGTCAGAAATAGGCCGATCGACGACATGATCCCGCAGTCCCCCGACCTTGAGCGCCCGGAATCGGTCGCATTTCTGCTAATACCGAATTTCTCGCTGATCGCGTTCTCTTCGGCAATGGAGGCGATACGCATCGCCAACCGTGTTGCGGACCGCACGCTTTACGAGTGGACGCTGGTCAGCAAGGATGGCGGCACCGTGAAGGCCAGCAATGGGACGGTCGTGTCGGCCGATATGTCCATGTCAGAGGCCTTTCGCCAGCAAGGTCCGCGGCGGCGGCCCGACATGGTGGTCGTCTGCTCGGGTCTGGGCGTCGAACGGTATCGCGACCCCGAAGTATTCGGCTGGCTCCGCCTGCTGGAGCGTCAGGGAACGATGCTCATAGCCGTGTGTACCGGTGCGCATGTGCTTGCCCGGGCAGGGCTGCTCAACGGATACAAATGCGTCATACACTGGGAAAACCTCGGCAGCTTCCGGGAGACTTTTCCCGAAATCGTCGTTTCTTCCGACCTGTTCGAGATCGACCGCACCCGATGTACCTGTTCCGGCGGCACGTCGGCCCTGGATATGATGCTCTATCTGATTACGCGGCGGCATGGACAGACCATCGCCACCCGCATTTCAGAACAATGCCTGATGGACCGGATACGCAGTCCGGACGACAAGCAGCGTCTGCCGTTGCGGGCGAGGCTCGGCATCCACAATCCCAAGCTCATCGCGTCGATCGAGATGATGGAAAGCAATCTGAGCGAGCCGCTCGACCAGGATACGCTGGCTGGCTATATCGGATTGTCGCGTCGGCAATTGGAGCGCCTGTTCAGAAAGCATCTCGGCAAGGCCCCCGCGCACTACTATCTGGAGCTGCGGTTGGAGCGGGCAAAGCACCTCTTGTATCAAAGCGAAATGCCGATCGTGGACATCGCCCTGGCCTGCGGCTTTGTCTCCGCGTCGCACTTCTCCAAATGCTATCGCGAGCAATACGGCCGATCGCCGAGAGAGGAGCGGGTACGGGTCAATATCGGTTGATTGGTCGGACGGCGGGTCCGGGGCCTGGATGCCCGGCGTCAGGGTTATCCGGATGCGGCAATCCGGGCAATCGACCAGCCCTGATGTTGGCGCGCATCCCAAAGGCGGCGATAGCCGAGGCTACCGCCGCGTCAATGGTTCAGCCGAGGCTTCGCTCTACGGTGAAGCCGTCGCGGGTGAGACTGAATTCGCCAGCACGTGCGGCTTCCAGCCAATCCGCCGCCCGTCGCAGGCCGCCGAAAGTGAACAGATGGGCGCCGACGATCCCGGCGTCCGGATCCTCGGCTCGGTAGGTCGCCAGCGCGCGGGTCATTTGATCCGGGGCCGACACGCTGGCCATCCGTGCAAGATTGAATGCCTGCTTGCTGAACATTCGGGCCGATGTCGCCACACCGCACATAGCAGCGTATTTGATCAGTGACTGGAGCTTGGCCGGGCCGGCCATGCCGATATGAATCGGCAGCCGGATGCCCGAGGCCCGCAGCGACCGATCCCACGCGACGATCCGGTCGGGATCGAAACTGAACTGCGTTACGATATGGACATCGATGCCGGTCTCATCCGCGAATGCCTGCTTGTCGGCAAGGGCGCGCGCCACGATGTTGGCGGGGATGGCGCGGTTGCCGTCAGGATGACCGGCTACGCCGATGCGCCCGATGCCGAAGCGTTGGAACAGCCCCGTGCGCAGCATGTCCATGGTTTCGGTGAAGGGTCCTGCCGGCCTGTCCGCGTCGCCGCCCAGCGCGAGAACGCGGGTGACGCCGGCCTCCTCGACCAGTCTCCCCAGATAGCGCTCGAACTCGACAAGGCTCTCGAAACCGCGCGACGGCAGGTGAGGGACGGGAACCAGGCCCTCGTCGGACAAACGGCGGGCCGTCGCTATCATCGCGTTCGGATCGGTGCCGGGAATACAGGCGATGTAGACTGCGGTGCCCTGAGGTACCAGCGCCCGGAAGCAGTCTGTTTTTGCCGCGACGGCGGGCAGCGTTTCGATCGACGTCCCGTCGAGGAACGAGCGAATGCGCTCGTTTTCCGTCACGACGAATGACTCTGCGACGGTGCTCGCGCTGCCCCAGCCGGCCCGGATCGTTCCCAATGATACCATTCCTGCTCTCCCCCTCGAAACGCGCTGAATTGCGGGACGGGGCGCGGTGCCGGCCGCGAAGCCCTTGTCCTTTCCTCAGGTTAGGGGATGGCGGGTGTGATGCTATGGCGTCTGCGACACGCGATATCACCGAGACGACAGCGACACTCATGCCACGGATATTTGCCGCTTTCGATCCGTAAAGGACCGCTGCGGGTATCATCGGGCTGGAGTGTCACCGGGCCGGAGCGGGATCAGCGCGGCGGCGTCTCGGTTTCCGGAATATCGGTGGGTGTCAGTTGAAAATCCGGCTGCAGGTCGCCACCGGCTTCGCCGCGATCGCACGCGGCCTGATATTCGTCGATCACGGTCCTGTTCGTCAGCTGAATGCCGGTCTTGTATGCGGCGCGGCCGATCATATGCGCCGCGACCGGTGCGGTGATAAGCAGGAAGACGATCGCGGCAATCGACCGGGATGCGACACTGAGTTCGCCGAAATACAAGGCCAGACCGAGAAAGATCAATCCGACGCCCAGCGTTCCGGCTTTTGTGGATGCGTGCATCCGCATCAGAATGTCCGGCAGCCGCACGACGCCGACACCGGCGACGAAGGTGAAGAAGCCACCGGAGACCAGCAGAACTGCGGTCATTATCTCCAGAACGATTGTCATGGCGCTCTCCTTGGCTGATCGGGGGGCCGATCGGGGGGCCGATTCGGGTCAGTCATCCAGGTCCTGATGGGATGCGCCCTTGGCGGCGCGCCGCTCCGCATAGCGGGCGAATGCGACAGTGCCGAGAAACCCGACCAGCGCAAGGGTAATCGCCACGTCAAGGAAGGCGTCCTGATGCGCGGCCAGCGAAAACAGCGCCATGAAGCCGACCGATATGATCGTGACCAGATCGAGCGCCACGACCCGATCGGCCATGGTCGGACCCTTGATGAGACGCAGGACGGCAAGCGCCAATGCGGCCAGCACCAGGATGAATGACACGACCAGGGCGCCGGCGACGATCGGACTTTCGACGATTATCATCGCGTTACCTCCAGAATTCTGCGCTCCATGCCGCCCTTGATCTCGGCCTTGGCGGCTTCGATGTCGTCCAGAAACATTGCGTGGACATACATCGTTTGCCGGTCATGCGAGACCTCCAGCGTCAAGGTTCCGGGGGTCAGCGAGATCATGTTCCCGAGCAAGGTGATTTCAACATCCGTCCTGGCCTCAAGCGGGATGGCGATGATGCCGGGACGGTTCCTGGGGGTTGGCGTCAGCACATCCTGCGCCACGCGGACGCTGGAAACGAGCAGTTCTTTCAGAAAGAACAGGATCAGGCCGATGACCCGCGGGATGACGGTGAAATGATCGGTGTCGCCATAGAGCGGCCGCGTGGCCCAGAGGCCGAGAAATCCGACCAGCAGCCCGAACACCAGGTTGAGTATCGAGAATGAGCCTGTGACCAGCGCCCAGCCAAGCATGAACAGGATATTGAGAATTGCCAGATTCATTGTGCACTCCCCAGTGGCGCGTCCCCGAGTACCGCGGCAATGTAGGGCGCCGGATCCAGCAACTCTGCCGCCGACGCGGCTGCGAAATCAACGAAAGGCGCGGCATAGAGCCCAATGATGACCGTCATCGTCGCGAGCACGGCTATGGGCGCGATCAGGATGGCGATATCGCGGCGGCTGATCGTGGGCACACCTGCGGCCGATCCGGCGACGCCGCTCATATCCGGGTCGAAGCCCTTGGGATGCGGCTTCCAGAAAGCCTCGGCCCAGATCTTTGTCATCGAGTAGATCGTCAGCAGGCCGACCACCAGAGCGACGGCGACGATGGCCCAGGATTGTATCTCGATCGCGGCCTGCACAAGAATCAGCTTGGCCCAGAAGCCGGAAAGCGGGGGGAATCCGGCCAGGCTGAATGCCGGTATCAGGAACAGGACAGCCAATAGGGGGCTGGATTTGTAGAGGCCGCCGATCTTCTTGAGTTCGAATGATCCGGCCAGTCTGTTGGCAACGCCGGCGACCAGGAACAGATTGGCTTTCACGATGATGTGGTGAACCAGATAGAAGACGGCCCCCAGAAGCCCGAGCGGCGTATAAAGGGCCAATCCCATGATCATGTAGCCGATCTGGCTGACGATATGGAACGACAGGATGCGCCGCATTTCGTTCTGCGCTGCAGCGCCGAGAACGCCCGTTATCATCGTCAGCCCGGCGACCCACAGCAGCACTGTGTGCGTAAACGCGACGTCCTCGGTGAAGATCAGCGTGAACATGCGGATCATGGCGTAAACGCCGACCTTGGTCAGCAGTCCGGAAAAAACAGCCGATATGGCGACCGGAGGGGTGTGGTAGCTGGCAGGCAACCAGAAGAACAGCGGGAACACGGCAGATTTGATACCGAACGCGATCATGAACATCATCGCAACGACGGTCAGCAATCCGCCGTTTTCGACCTCCTGCACGCGCAGGTGCAGGTCGGCCATGTTCAGCGTGCCGGTCATTCCATAGAGAATGCCGATGGCGCCGAGGAACAGCACGGTGGAGATGAGGTTCAGCGCAACATATTTGATGCCGCCGTCAAGCTGCTCGCGCGTGCCGCCCAGAACCAGCAGCCCGAACGAGGAAATCAGCATTACCTCGAACCAGACATACAGGTTGAAGACGTCGCCTGTGGTGAAAGCGCCACATACTCCGGCCAGCAGAAGCTGCAGCAGGGGATGGAACCCGAAATGGACATGGCCTTCGCTGATGTCGGCAAAGGCATAGATCAGAACGGCCAGACCGGTGATGGCCGTGATCAGGACCATCACGGCGCTGAGATGGTCGACGACCAGCGTGATGCCGAATGGCGCCTGCCACATGCCCATCTGTGCCGCGACGATGCCGTTGGTCATGACCTCTGCCGTCAGGACGACCGAAACGATCAACAGGGCGGCGGCGCCGATCAGCGCCACGAGGCGTTGGAGTGCTGGCGATCCGCCGGCCAGGAAGGCGAGGACGCCGGTCGCCATCGGGATGACGATCGGAAGAACGGGGAGCCATGTCATACGTGCAGTCCCTCCGGCGTCGCATCAGACGCCCGGTCGGCGGTCAAGTGGCTGGTTTCCTGCTCCAGCATCGGCGCCGGCCTGGTCTCGGGCTCGCGGATCGGCGCGCTGGCAGCCGTGGCCGGCGCCGTTTCCGGCTCGGCGACACGCATGCTGTCTGTGTCGACGGTGCCCAGTTCCTGGTAGGCGCGGTAGACGAGAACCATGGCGAAGGCGAGCAGCCCGAACGAGATGACGATTGCGGTCAGGATCAATGCCTGTGGCAGGGCATTGGAGACCGGGCCGTCCGGGACCGACATCCCGTCCGGCACGAGAGGCGGAATGCCCCAGGTCAGACGTCCGGCAGTGAACAGGATGAGGTTGGCGGCGTTGGAAAGCAGGATCAGGCCGAAGATGAAGCGGATCATGTTGCGGCCGAGCATGAGATAGGTCGACGCGGCGATCAGCACACCGGTCAGAAGTGAGAAGATGATTTCCATGCTATGTGCTTCCTTCCTCAACGGCCAGCAGCAGGGTGAGGACGGCACCCAGCACAACGAGATAGACGCCGATATCGAACAGGAGAACGCTGGAAAGGGGAATGTACCCGCCGCCTTCGAGCTCTATCGGAAACCAGACGCCCGTCAGGAAGTTCGCGTTGTCGATCAAAGCCATCAGTCCGGACAGCAGGGCTGCTCCCAGTCCGCCCATCGACAGATACCGCGGATCGACGCGCAGCGCCTTGCGGACGTCCGCGGGGCCATAGGCCAGGGAATACAGCGCGAAGGCCGTTGCAGCGACCAGGGCGCCAATAAAGCCGCCGCCCGGTTCGTCATGACCGCGAAGGAGCATGAAAATCGAATAGACGATCATCAGTGCCGCCAGGAAGCGGGTGGCGGTCTGAAGGATCACGCTGTGCATGTCAGCCCCTTCCTGTCGAGGTCGCGTCGGTCTCAGTGGCGGTGCCGGCTGATCGTGACCGAGTGGAGCGGAACTTGATCAGGGCGAAGCAGGCGAGACCCGCTATCCCGACGACGGCGATCTCGCCGAACGTATCCAGCGCGCGGAAATCGACGAGAATGACATTGACGATATTGTGACCCCGCGCCTCGGGATAGCTGGCCGCGGTGAAGAATTCCGTCAGGCTCATGTCCATCGGCGCGGCAACCATACTGATCATGATCAGGGTGACGACAGCGCCGATGGAGATCGCGACGACCGCGTCCCGTGCGCGCCCCCGATGGTCGGTGCCCTTGAAATTCGGCAGCTTCGGCAGTACCAGCGCGATGATGACGACCACGAGGATTTCGACCATCAACTGGGTCATGGCGACGTCCGCCGCGCCGAAGATCATGAACAGCAGTGCAATGGCGGTTCCGACGACCCCGAGGGCGCAAATGGCGGCCATCCGTGAATTGGTCCGCAGAACGGCCACGGTCGCGACCACGATCATTGCCGCGATCGGCCATATATAGAAGGCAACCGGGGTCAGGTCGCTTGGCCAGGCCAATGGCGACCGGAAGATCATCGTGGCAATCAGTACGGTCGCCATGGTGGCGAATACGGTCAGCAGGTAACGGCGCATGATGCCGCTCTGAAGCAGTCGGGTCTGACGGTCGGCCAGCAGAACCAGTCCGACCAGCACCCGGTCGAACTGGTCGTCGCCGATGGGAAGCCGGCCGAGCGTTCTGTTCAGCCAGCGCCTGATGCCGGGCCAGAAATGGTAGATCGCGTAACCGACGGCGATTGTCAGCGCCGAGAGTAGCAAAGCGGTATTGACCCCGTGCCACAGGGCAAGCCCGTACGCCCCCGCCTCGCCGCGAATGGCCTCGACGGTCGGCGTGACGATCCCACGGTCGAGGCGTCCGGGCAGCAGCCCCAATACGAGACCCAGAATCGCGAGCGATGCCGGCCCGATCCACATGCGTATCGGCGCCTCGTGTGGCTTCTTCGGCGTCGGCTTCAGCCCGCCCAGGAACGGCCGGACCGTCAGCAGCAACGCGACGGCCACCATCATGGCATTGGCGGCAAAGGCCGCGATCCCGATGAACCATCCAGGAGTGCCGGCGTAGAGCGCGCTTTGATACAGCAGTTCCTTGCCGATGAACCCTATGAAAGGCGGAAGGCCGGCCATGGACAGTGCGATAACGGCGGTCGCGGCGGCCGTGATTGGCAGCAAGCCGCGCAGGCCGCCGACCTCTTCGATGTCGCGCGTGCCGGTTTCGTGGTCGATAATGCCCACGACCATGAACAGGCCGGCCTTGTAGAGGCTGTGAACGACGATAAAGGTCGCCACCGCGGTGATCGCGGCCTCGGATGACGACGCCAGGAAAAGCGTAAGCGTCCCCAGTGCCATCAGCGTTGTATAGGCGAGCATCGTCTTCATATCGGTCTGGCGCAGGGCCATGATCGACGCCCATACGGCGGTGATGGCGCCGAGAATCGTCAGCGTCCACATCCATAGCGACGTTTCCGACAACGAGGGATGCATGCGCGCCATCAGATAGATGCCGCCTTTGACCATGGTGGCCGAGTGGAGATATGCGCTGACAGGCGTCGGCGCCGCCATGGCATTTGGCAACCAGAAATGGAACGGGAATTGCGCCGATTTCGTGAGCGCGCCGAGGAGAATCAGGATCGCAATCGGCACATAGGCCTGGTGATTGCGGACCGCATCGCCCATGGCGTTGATCTCGGAAAGCTCATACGTGCCCATCGCTTCGCCGAGGATGATGAAGCCGGCCAGCATCGCCAGGCCCCCGGCGCCGGTGACGACAAGGGCCTGAAGCGCCGACCACCGGCTTCTGGAATCGTCATTATTGAATCCGATCAGGAGATAGGACGTGACGGTGGTCAGCTCCCAGAAGACGAACAACGTAATCATGTTGTCGGCCAAAACCAGGCCCAGCATCGAGAGCATGAACCCCAGCAGATAGAGATAGAATCGGCCGAGTTGAGGGTGACCCGCGAGATAGGCGCCGGAATAGATAAAGATAAAGGTGCCGATTCCGCTGATCAGAACCGCAAACAACAATGACAGCCCGTCGATATAGAAAGAGAGGTCGACACCCAGCGCTGGAACCCATTGCCAGGCGAATCGCACGGGCTCACCGCGGGCGATGGCCGGTTCGAAACTCAGAAACGCGATCGTCAGCGCGAACGGAATCGCCGCCATGGCCCAGCCAAGCGGGGTCGTTCTGGTGTCAGTGCCAGTCGAGGCACCCATCAGCCGTTCTCCTTACGTGGTCGCCGCTTCTGTCTGCGCCCGGCACCGGGCTTCGTGGGGCTGGCCGGTCCGTACCCCCCTGCGTGACGTCGGCGGAAGGCGATTCGTCATCACGCATACATCTGGTCCGTACCGAACAGCGGGGCGGTTATACCGGAATGGGGCTGTTGTCACAAACTGAACCGGAGTCGCATCCGTCGATTTTCACTGAACAGCATCCCTTGAGGGCGTGCGGAGTTTAAAAATCTACTTAAAAGGGTTTTCAGGCCGACCGGTCAGGAGCAGCCGGGGGTTGTCGGAAGCGGACGGTCATGTAAATAAAGGACAATCTTTGCAAACGACATCAGGGGCGCCAGCCATGAATGACCGGCCGACGGAAGATGCGAAAGACGCCGTGGGATCCGGGACGAGCGGTCCTCGGCTGCTGGAGGACGAAACTGCGGCCATCGTTGAATGGTGTGCGGGCGTGCTGAGGGAGCGCACGACGCCATTCGCGGCGGCCCGGACGCTGGCCCAACGCTTCGGCGCGCATTGCCGTCCCGATGGTTCAGTGGCATTCGGGTTCTGGGCACCGGAGCTGGCGGAGCAGCGGGTGTCGCCGGAAGACGCCTATCTGGAAATCCTCGACCCGCCCGACGACCTCAGTCTTCGCGCGCGCCGGCAGCAGGTCCGGTTCCGGCGGCATGCCGTCCCGATTGCCCGGCATGAAGAGTTTGCCTGGGCCGTGGTGGCCGATGTCCGCGCCGGAACGCGCGACAGAACCGGCAGCTTCTACCGCTTGCGCTATCGCAGCCGTGACGGCGAATGGCGGACCGTCGCCGACTATCTGGCCCATAGTGTACCGTTCGGGGCATTTGCACCGGCCGAAGTCTATGACGTTGCGACCATGCAGGAGCAACGTACGGACAGCGACTATTACCGATCGCTCGGTGCTTCGATTGACAATGCGGAACCCTTACGCATGTCGGCGCCGCTCAATATACTCCAGATACACGTCCCGACGGCGTCCGCCGCGGGTACGATTTCCGGCCTCGACCGCATTTACACGGTCATTGCCGACAAACTGCGCAGCGGCATCGATCTGGTCGCCGAGGAAGAACCGTTTGTCGGCTATGACGCCGTTCAATTGCTGCCGGTGGAACCGACGATCGAATATGAAGCGGGGCCGAGCTTCTGGTCGGAGGTCGCCGTCGAGAGCCCCGGGGTTGACCGGAAGGATGACCGGGAGGGTGCCCCGGGGGACATACCGGAGGATATTGACGGGGCAGACCGCTCGGATCACCTCGCCGTCGATCTTCTGCGCCCGGATATGACCAACTGGGGATACGACATTCTGATTTCGGCGTCGTCGGCGGTCAATCCGACCTTGCTGGAAACGGCACGACCCGACGAACTGGTCGATTTTTCTGCAACGCTGCACAACTTTCCAACCGGCCCGATCAAGCTGATCTTCGACGTTGTTTTCGGTCATGCCGACAATCAGGCGGTGCCGTTGATTTCACGGCATTTCTTCACCGGCCCGAACATGTACGGCCAGGATATGAACTATCGCCATCCGGTGGTGCGGGCGATCATGCTGGAGATGCAACGCCGGAAGATCAATCTCGGCGCGGACGGCGTGCGGATCGATGGTGCGCAGGACTTCAAATACTATGACCACGAGAACCATGTGTTGCGCCATGACGACGAATATCTGGCAGAGATGGGGGATGTCGTTCAGGAGGTCTGCGGCGTTCGCTATCGCCCGTGGATGATTTTCGAAGACGGCCGGCCATGGCCGCAGGAAGATTGGGAACTTTCTTCGACATATCGGGATGTGGTCAAGAATCAGAAGGGCGAGGGTGACGCGGTCCAGTGGGGGCCCCTGACCTTCGCGCACAATACGCCGTTTCTGTATACCTTCTGGATTTCCAAGTTCTGGCGCATCCGTGAAATCATGTCGGTCGGAGACCAGTGGATTTCCGGTACGGCGAACCACGACACGCTGCGGCGCGGCTATCAGGTCGAGACGACCCAGCGCATCAACACACGGTTGGGGGACACGCTTCAGGACATCATCGAGACGGCCTACGACAATCCGGCGGCCAGCCTGTTTACCTATGCGATGATGCCGGGCATTCCCATGGATTTCATCAATGCCTCCATGCGCGCCTCCTGGGGCTTCATTCGCAATACCGACGACGCCTATGGAGTAAAGGTGGTCTCCGAAGAGGCGGGTTTCATGGATTGGCAGGTCGATGAAGACCACTACAGCCATCCAGGCAATTTCCGTCGGCTGAAGGACCATGGTTTCGCGGAACTGTCGGAGATTCGCCGCTTTCTTCGGATGCTTCAGGCTGCCGTCGTCACCACCGACTACGATCTGCAATCGATCGTGACCATTCTGTCGGTCGTCGATCCGAAACTTGCCGGACCCGAGAACCTTGACGTTCCGGCGCTGAAAACGGTCGCACGCGCATTCATGGACGACCTTCACGACTACTGTAATATCAGCTACTACAAGACCGCGTTGAGCAGCAGCCAGACGGCGTTCAACCGGTCTCTTCGCGCATTCCGGCGCGAGCGTCCATGGTTGCGCCGGGCCTTGTCAGCCAAAGACGTCTTTGATGTCCGCTGGCCCGTCGACGGCACCGTGCTGTTTTATGGCCTGCGCAACAGCCCCGATGGCAGCGAGCAGATGCTGTTCCTGTGCAATATGGAGGGAGGGCCGGTAACGCTGACACCGGCAAGGGATCTGCCAATTGATGGCCTGAGTTCGACAGCGTGGCAGATTGCTCTTTGCACGCGGGGCCTGGAGCAATGCGAGGCCGCACAAAGCATCGTGCTGAGCGATAGCCAGGGTCTGGTTTATACTCGCGCGGTGTGACCGCCTGGGCGATCTCACAAAACAAAAACGCCCCCGACAAGATCGGGGGCGTTCAGTATAGCCAAAAAGGCTATGAAAAAGGTTGGAAGACTAGATTAGCTCAAGGCTTTCGGCCATCGGTCCTTTTTGACCCATACGGGTGCTGACCCGCACGCGCTGCTCTGTATCGAGACCCATGACGCCGGCCCGTTCAAGGACCTTGGCCGAAACGAACACATCGCGGCTGCCATCATCGGGAGTGATGAAACCGAAGCCCTTGGCGGCATTATAGAATTTCACGGTGCCGGCGAGACTCTCGGTCGGTCCGCTATTGAAATCACCGCCATAGGACGATCCGCCACCATACGAACCGCCGCCGCCGTAGGACGATCCACCGCCGCCATAGCCGCCGCCGCCGTAACCATCATTGCCGCGTGGGGCGCCGCGAGGCGCGCGCGGTTGCGAGGGGCCGGCCGTGGAGAGATCGACAGTATGTATGGATGCAACCTGGGCGCCCTTGGGGCCGCTGGCGAGGTCGCATTCGATCGTCGCCCCTTCGGCGATATCGTTGTAACCCGCTGCTTCGACCACGGAAACATGCAGGAATGCGTCCGGCGATCCGTCTGAGGGTTGTACGAACCCGAACCCTTTTGACGCATTGTACCACTTTACGACGGCCGAAACGCCATTTTGAGACGGATCGGGCCGTTTGGAAAAACGACGCTCGTTCATCAAAGAAACCAACTCCACTGGGGGACTCTTGTAAGCCCCATTCGCCTAAAACCGACGTTGTTAGGGCACAACTGGCGTGTACCCCGGCCGACGGCCAAGCAAGTGTACACTTCATGCGGCGCGATTGCGACTCTCAACAAGCGCGGCAAGAAAAATTTGATCATTGTCCGGCTTCGGTATTCGGCTTGGTTTCCATCCGCTCGAAAACCGGGTCCGTCTGCAGGTCTTCAAGCGATTCCGCCGTCTGGTCCGGGAAGTCGCCGACAGGTCCGAGCGCTTTGCGGTCGCGCTTGAACAGCATGTCGCTCTGGACGTAACAATCGATCAGTCGGGCCACCGAAATGACGGCGTCCATGTGGGTGCGCTCGTAGCCGTGAGAGGCATCGACTCCGAAACAGACCAGAGCGCTGCGAATATCGTTGCCGGCCTCGACCGCCGACGCGCTGTCGCAGAAGTAGTGCCGGAAAATATCCCGCTGGAACGCTATGCCGTTGTCGCGGCACAGATTGATCAACCGGTGCGTCAGGTGATAGTCGAACGGCCCGGAACTGTCGGCCATTGCGACAGTAACGCCGAATTCCTGAGAGTTCTGGCCCGGCGCGACGGTGCCGTTGTCGATCGACAGCATCTCGGCGACATCGCCGTGGAGCACGGCCGATGCGCCGGACCCGACTTCTTCGGAGATGGTAAAGAGAAGGTGGCAGTCGACGGGCAGTGTGGCCTTGTTGGTGACCAACGACCGGGCGGCGCCAAGCATGGCCGCGACACCTGCCTTGTTGTCCAGATGGCGCGCGTTGATGTAACCGTTCGCCAGAAATTCGGGCTGGCTGTCCACGGCGACGAAATCCCCGATATTGAATCCGAGGCGTATCAGGTCGCGATGGGAATGGATGGTCTCGTCGACGCGGACCTCGACGTTGTCCCAGGAGACCGGCTGTTTGTCGATCTCATCGTTGTAAGTATGCCCCGATGCCTTAAGCGGCAGAATGGTGCCGCGGTGGGTTTGGTGATCGGTGAAGATCGTCACGCGCGCCCCTTCGGCGAAGCGCGCGGACCACGTACCCACCGGCACGAGGGCCAGACGTCCATTGTCCTTGATGTCCTTTACCAGCGCACCGAGCGTATCGAGGTGACTGACGACCGCCCGGTCAGAGGAAGACTTCTTTCCCTTGAGGTTTGCGCGGATCGCACCGCGCCGGGTCAGTTCGAACGGAATGCCGAGTTGTTCCAGCTCCTGACATACTATGTGCACGATATGATCCGTAAAGCCGGTGGGGCTGGGTATCTCGAGCAGTTCGTGCAGGATTCGCTTTACGTAGCCCTGATCGATACCGGATTTCACGGGCAGCCTCCTCGTATGTCGGTGTTCGGGCCGGATGGTGGCAGCAGGGCTGCCGTCCGACCCGGTTTTCGCTGGACTCCTAGCCCAGTTTGCCGATCGGATGCGATACCAGATCGTCCATCGGGCTCAAAAGAAGTTGGCAATAAATGTTGTTCTCAAGCGGCCGGCTCATCCGCAGGTGGTGCGACGGCCAGATTGTCGATCAGCCGGACGTCGCCGAGCCACGCCGCCGCCAGAAGACGGACGGGGCTGTTCGGTGGGCCCGGGAAGCGTGCAGGAACCCGCAGGTCGTCGGCTGAGCGGCATTCCACATAATCCACTTTTCGAAAGCCTTCGGCAATGAGCGCGGCCTTCGAGTCGGAAAGTACCGTTTCGACAGCATCGCCGGCCGCTATCCGGTCGCCGGCGGCGCGCAGGTGCCGGACCAGTGATGGGGCGATACGCCGATCGCCGGGCGAGAGCCGGGCATTGCGTGAGGAGAGGGCGAGACCGTCGGCTTCGCGGATGGTCGGGCAGCCGATCACCTCGATCGGAATGTCGAGGTCGCGCACCATACGGCGGACGACCAGTAGCTGTTGATAGTCCTTTTCACCGAAAAAGGCCAGATCCGCGCCCGATTGAAGGAAAAGCTTGGCGACCACGGTCGAGACGCCATCGAAATGGCCCGGCCGTTGCGCACCGCACAAATCGCAGCCGGGGCCCGCTACAGAAACCGTAGTCGAAAAATCTGACGGATAGACCGCTTCTGCTGTCGGTGCGAAAACGAGATGCGGGCCGACCGATTGCAGGGCCGCAAGGTCATTGTCCAATGTCCGGGGATATGCGGCAAGATCGTCGCTACGGTCGAATTGCTTCGGATTGACGAAGATCGAGACGATGACCCGGTCGGCGCGGTCAAGCGCCGCCCGTACCAGACTGAGATGGCCGTCATGAAGGGCCCCCATTGTCGGCACGATGGCGACAATGGCCTTGCGATCGCGCCAGGGGGCCGTCATCGCCCGCAATTCTGCAACGTTGTGAACGACGGGTATCGTCACCGGTCGCCATCCTGCGAAGCACCGGTGCCGAAAGCGTGTTCCTCGGCAGGAAAACGCCTACGCCGGACATCGTCGGCATAGGCGGCGACGGCCTCATCCGTCTCGGCCCCGATCGTGGCATAGCGTTTGACAAAGCGAAGGGAAAGTTCCGGCATCGTGCCGAGAATATCGTCCACCACCAGTATCTGTCCGTCGCAGTTTTCCGAAGCGCCGATGCCGATCGTGGGCACCGGGACAGTGTCGGTGATCGAACGGGCCAGCGGTGCCGGTATCTTTTCCAGCACGACAGCGAACGCGCCGGCGCGTGTGGCGGCGGCGGCGTCCCGGGCCACGCTCTCGGCCTCCTCATCCTGACCGCGAACCCCGTATCCGCCAAAGCGATGGACGGATTGCGGCGTCAGGCCAACATGGGCCATGACCGGGATGCCCCGGGCGGACAGGAAGGCAATGGTTTCGGCCATCGGGATGCCGCCTTCGAGCTTGACGGCAGCACAGCCGGTTTCAGCCATGATCCGGGCTGCGGTGTCGAAAGCCTGCTGCGGACTTTGCTCGTAGCTGCCGAACGGCAGATCGACCACCATCAGCGCCCGCTTCAAGCCGCGCCTGACCGCCTGACCGTGCAGGACCATCATGTCGACCGACACCGGCAGCGTCGACGGCAGCCCGTGCAGCACCATGCCCACGCTGTCACCGACAAGAACAATGTCGCAGTGACGGTCGACGATTCGCGCCACAGGGGTAGTATAGGCAGTCAGGCATACAAGGGGCGTCCTGCCCTTGCGGCTCGCGACCGCCGGTATCGTCAATGGTGGGGAGGGCTGTTCCGTCCGCATCCATCCATCCTCATCGCCGCTTTCGATTATCAGAGGGCGTTTGGCACGGATTGCTGCGGATGAAAAGCCGGAAATGCTACCTGAACGGGTTTATCGTTCCCAAGACAATGATCAGGGCGAGTAGGGATCACGCTCCTGACGTCTGGCCGCGATGTCGGCTGGCCGGACTACGGTCTGCGGAAACAGCAGGTCGACGAATTTCTGCGCCGTCGGCTGCGGCTCGTGATTGGCCAGTCCCGGACGTTCATTGGCTTCGATGATGACGTAGTCGTCCTTTTCGACGTCCGGGACCATCAGATCCATGCCGACAACGGGAATATCGATCGCTTCGGCGGCACGCAACGCGGCCTCGGCCAGGGTTGGGTGAATGCGGTCGGTGACGTCGTGGATGGTTCCGCCGGTGTGCAGATTGGCGGTCTTGCGGACCCGCAGCTCCTTGCCGTCCGCCAGCACCGACTCCATGGAATAGCCGGCGAGTTCGATGCAGCGCTCGGTCTCCTGATCCATCGGGACCGTGCTTTCGCCGGAGGTCGCTTTGGCCCGCCGCCGGCTTTGCCGTTCGATCAGCGTGCGGATCGGGTCATTGCCGTTGCCGAAAATGGTCGCTGGTTTGCGAATGGCGGCCGCGACCATCTCGCGGCCGATGACGATGATTCGCAAATCGTCACCTTCACAATACTGTTCCAGGAGCACCTTGTCGGAGAAGGCTTTTGCGGTCTCGATCGCGGCCTCAAGGTCATCCGGGGAGCGAATATCGACCGAAATTCCCATGCCCTGTTCGCCCCGGGCCGGTTTGACGACGACGGAACCGTAATTCTCCAGAAACCGGATGTTCGATTCAGACTGCCCGGCCACGGTCTGCGCCGGTACGCGAAGCCCCGCCTCGGCACAGAGGCGCCGGGTCACGGCCTTGTTGTCGCATCGACTCATGGCGATCGCGGTCGTCAGTTCGGTCAGGGCTTCACGGCAAATGACGGCCCGCCCGCCCAGCGAAAGACGGAAATACCCTTCGGCCGGATCGATCGGCTCGACCGCGACGCCGCGACGTCGGGCCTCGTCGATGATGATCTGCGCGTACGGGTTGAAGGTTTCCTCGATCTCGGGGCCGGTGTAGAGCCGTTCGTTGATCATGTTGCGCTTCTTGACCGTAAAGGCGGGGATGCGGCGAAAGCCGAGTTTCTCGTACAGGGCCTGCGCCTCGACATTGTTGTGCATGACCGACAGGTCGAGAAACGTTCGGCCCCGCGCCTTGTAGCGTTCGGCAAGCCGGCGGACGAGGGCTTCGCCGATGCCGGGGTGGCGGGCCTGCGGATCGACGGCGAGCGACCACAGGCTGGAACCGTTCTCGGGGTCATCGAAGGCGTATCGATGGTCTGCGCCCATGACGACGCCCAGCACGTCTTCAGTGTTCTCGTCGATGGCGACCAGATAGCAGAGTTTGCGCGACCGGCGATTGTTCCACAGGAACGTGGGATCGACGGTCATCATCCCGTGATGGGCATAGATGCGGTTGATCGATTCGATTTCCTCGCGCGTGGAAACCGGACGAATATAGAACCCCTTGCTGCGGCGCCGGGCGGGCCGGTACTCCGACATCCAGAGCCGATAAGTGTGGGACGGATCCAGAAACAGTTCCAGCGGTGCGAACGAGAGTACGACATGCGGCTCGCGCACATAGAAGCCGATATCGCGGTGGCCTTCACGCTCACGCGACAGGGTTTCGGCAACCGCCTTGTTGTCGGCAAATGTGTGGGCGAATACCAGACGCCCCCAGCCGCAATCCAGCACGGCGTTGGGGCGGGCGCCCGTTCCGCGCTCCGGGCGGCTGAGATTGCCCTGACCGACGACCGTTCCCACCGCCATCTTTTCCAGGCGATGGGACGCCGGCGGAGTGGATCGGGACTGGCGGCTACTGCTCATCGGCATGGGTTCCGTTTCGAAATCATGGACACCCGCCCTCCGGGCGCGGCGGTTTGGCTCACAAGCCGTGTTCGTCCAGCCAAAGCTGCAAGAGGCCCAGTTGCCAGAGTTTCGACCCCCGCAGCGGCGTTATATGCGCATCGGGATCGTCGAGCAGGGTGTCGAGCATGTCGCGTCGGAAGAGGTCGCGCGACACCGCGCGCTCGGACGATACAGCGTCACGCACCATATCGAGATAGGGGCCGCGCAGATATTTCAGCGCCGGCATGGGGAAATATCCTTTTGGCCTGTCGATGACTTCGGACGGGATGATGCGGCGTCCGATCGCCTTCAGAACTCCCTTACCGTCATCGGCCAGCTTCAGTTCCGCCGGCATGCGCGCGGCGAGTTCGACCAGCTCGTGATCGAGGAACGGCACGCGGGCTTCCAGGCTGGCGGCCATGGTCATGTTGTCGACGCGCTTGACCGGGTCGTCGACCAGCATGATCGTCGTGTCCATGCGCAGCGCCTTGTCGACCGGGCGGTCGGCGCCCGGCGTCGCGAACTGTGCCTCGATGAAGGCGCGGGCGTGATCATCGCCATGGAAGCGGTCGGCGACGGTCCGGCGGTATTCATCGTGGCTGCGATCCATGAAGACGGAGGCATATTCGCCGATCGCGTCATTGGTTTCCATCATCGGCGGATACCAGTGATAACCGCCGAAAACCTCGTCGGCGCCCTGGCCGCTCTGGACGACCTTGACGTGTTTCGCGACCTCCTGCGACAGCATGTAAAAACCGATGACGTCATGGCTGACCATGGGCTCGGCCATTGCGCCGATGCATTTCGGCAGGTTGGGCAGCACCTGATCGGTCTCTACCGGGATCTTGTGGTGGGTGGTGCCGAAATGCTCGGCGATCAGGTCTGAGTATTTGAATTCGTCGCCGGATTCGCCGCCGACGGCCTCGAAGCCGATCGAGAACGTTTCGAGGCCGGTGACCCCCTGTTCGGCCAGAAGTCCGACGATGAGGCTGGAATCGAGGCCGCCGGACAGCAACACGCCCACCGGGACATCGGCCACCAGCCGCCGCTTCACGGCCAGCCGCAGCGCCTCAAGCGTCTTGTCTTCCCAGTCCGCCGCGCTCAGCGCCTCGTCGCCCGGCTGCGGTCCGAACGACAGCGACCAGTATGTCTCGGACTTGCGCTGGCCGTCGGGCTCAATGACCATGACGGTCGCGGGCGGTAGTTTGCGCACGCCTTTCAGGATCGTGTAGGGCGCCGGAACGACGGCGTGAAAGGAAAGATAATAGTTCAGGGCAACGGGATCGATCGAGGTATCGATGCCGCCGGCCGCGACCAGTGCCGGCAACGCCGAGGCGAAGCGCATCCCGCCCTGCTGATCGGAATAATAGAGCGGCTTGATGCCAAGGCGGTCCCGGGCAAGTACCAGCCGTCCGGATTCCCGTTCCGATATCGCAAAGGCGAACATGCCGTGAAAGCGCTTCACGCAGTCCGGTCCCCACGCATGATAGGCTTTCAGAATGACTTCCGTGTCGCCCTTGGCGAAAAACCGATAGCCCTTGGCCTCAAGCTCTGCGCGCAGTTCCTTGTAGTTGTAGATCGCCCCGTTGAATGCGATCGCAAGCCCCAACTCGTTGTCGACCATGGGCTGGGCGCTGGCCTCGCTCAGATCGATGATGCGCAGACGGCGATGGCCAAGGACTGTTCCGTCCTTCTGGAACAGGCCCGCGCCGTCGGGCCCCCGCGCGGCCATGGCGCGGCCGGCCTTGAACAACGGCCCTGGATCGACCGCCTGGCCGTCGAAGCGAATTTCACCGAAGAGTCCACACATTGTCCTGGCCGCTATCGTTGTTGGGGAAGAACAGTCCCGCCGCATCCGGAGTTCCTGTCAAGCGATGCATCCGGTGATGCAAACTCCGATCCGGGTCGACACGCGTCATGCTCTGACCGTCAATCCAATGGTAAACGCCGGTGCACCCGGGTCTCAAGGGCTTCTCGCCACCTATTGACGGATTTCGGTCCGCCGGGCCCATAATGGCCGCTCGACAGGGGCGACGTTTGGCCGGGACCGGGGAGCATTCTTTCATGTGGGAACAACTTTGGCTCGACCTCAACGTGGCGACCATGGCCAGTGAGGGACCCCCCCTAGGAGTCGACGAGGGATCTGCCGACGGAATCCCGGAGGCTGGGCCGCTGGGCATCATCAGGGACGCTGCGATCGCCGTCGACAACGGGCGGATTGCATGGGTCGGGCGTCGTTCCGACCTGCCGGGCGCGCCAGAGACGCTGGCGCGGCAGACGCGGCGGATGAGTGGGATGTGGGTCACGCCGGGGCTGATCGACTGTCACACCCATTTAGTATTCGGCGGTGACCGGGCGCGGGAATTCGCACTGCGCCTTGCCGGCGCCAGTTACGAGGAAATTGCCCGCGCCGGCGGCGGTATCGCGTCCACCGTCGCGGCGACCCGCGCCGCCGACGAAGATACGCTGTTCCAGGGCGCCATGAAGCGGGTCGGATCCCTGGCCGCAGAAGGCGTGACGACCGTCGAGATCAAATCCGGCTATGGCCTGGATCTGGCAACCGAGCGGCGTATGCTGGCGGTCGCCAGCCGGATTGGTGCGCCGACTCTGGTCGATGTCCGCCGGACCTTTCTGGGCGCGCATGCCGTCCCTCCGGAATACAGGGATCGCGCCGACGCCTATATCGACCTGGTGGTCGAAGAAATGCTGCCTGCGATCGCCAGCGAGCGGCTGGCCGATGCCGTCGACGCCTTCGGCGAGTCGATCGCGTTTTCCCCCAGCCAGGTCGAGCGTGTGTTCGAGCAGGCAACGGCATGCGGCCTGCCGGTCAAGCTGCATGCCGATCAGCTTTCCGATCAGGGCGGGGCCGCCCTGGCCGCGCGGTTCAATGCGCTGTCGGCCGATCATCTGGAGTATACGACCGAGGCTGGCGCCGAGGCCATGGCGGCCGCCGGCACAGTCGCGGTCCTCCTGCCCGGCGCCTTCTACACGCTGCGGGAAAGTCAGTGCCCGCCAATCGCCGCGTTCCGCCGACACGGCGTGCCGATGGCGGTCGCGACCGATTGCAATCCCGGCAGTTCGCCGATCGAGTCATTGCTGACCACCATGAACATGGCCTGCACCCTGTTCCGGATGACGACCGAAGAAGTGCTGACCGGCGTGACCCGACATGCCGCCGCCGCGCTGGGACTGCACGACCGTGGTGTGGTTGCGCCGGGCATGCGGGCGGATCTTGCGTTCTGGTCGGTCGCCGATCCGGCCGAGCTATGTTATCGGATCGGCGGCCGCGTCTCGGCCGGTCGTCTGCTGGCTGGCCGGGCGCTGTGGTCCCGTGACGGTTGACGGGCGTATGCGCGGGGCACGCGCTACGTGGATTGGCAGAGTCGGCAAGCCGTGCTATTGCCACAGCCGAATTTCGGAATGAATGAACCGCCCCATTCGGCGCCGATTGCCAGACAATAACTGCGCCAGACAACAACTTCGGAAGCCCGCGTCATGACCAGTAAAAGCAATGATCGTCGTCCCGCCCCGATTTCGCGTACCGGTGCGCGGCATCTCGTCGATACATTGATCCGAAACGGCGTCGATACGGTCTTCTGCGTTCCTGGTGAAAGTTATCTGTCGGTGCTCGATGCCCTGCACGACGTCGGCGATGCCATTCGCCTGGTCGTTTGCCGACAGGAGGGCGGGGCCGCCGTCATGGCAGAGGCCTATGCCAAGCTGACCGGGCGGCCTGGTATCGTCTTCGTGACCCGTGGGCCGGGCGTGACGAACGCGTCGATCGGTCTGCATACCGCGCAGCAGGACAGCACGCCCGTCATTCTGTTCATGGGGCAGGTCGGTACCGGCGAGTTCGAGCGCGAGGCGTTCCAGGAACTCGACGTCCGGCGGGTATTCCCGTCGATGACCAAATGGGCCGCCCAGATCGATCGGGCCGACCGGGTGGTCGAGATGGTCGGGCACGCCTTCAGCACCGCGATGAACGGCCGCCCGGGTCCCGTGGTGCTGGCCCTGCCGGAGGATATGCTGATCGACGAGGCGGAATGCCGCCCAGCCGCGCCGGCGCGCAAGGCCGATGCCGCACCGTCGGCAGCCGATCTGGCCGAATTGCGCGACCGTCTGGCCGAAGCAGACAAGCCGTTCCTGATCGTCGGCGGCGGCGGGTGGTCGCCGGCGGCGCGCGATGCGGTCTGCCGCTTTGCCGAGGCATGGTCGCTGCCTGTGGGCACGTCTTTCCGCTGCCAGGACTATATCGACAACGATCATGCCTGCTACGCGGGTGACGTCGGCATCGGCGCGAACCCGGCGCTGGTCGATCGCGTCAAGGAAGCCGATCTGCTGATCGTGCTCGGGCCGCGATTGGGCGAAATGACCACGGGCGGCTACACCGTCGTCGAGGCGCCGCTGCCGCGCCAGTCGATCGTTCATATCCATGCCGATCCCGAAGAACTGGGCCGGGTCTACCACACCGCCCTGCCGATCGCGGCCAGCCCGCTGGCGGCAGCCGAGGCGCTTGCCGCACTGCCGCCGCCCGCTGGCGATCCGGCCTGGTCCGGCGACGCGGCGACGATGCATCAATCCTATCTGTCGTGGCAGGACGAACAGCCGATGGTCGGCGACGTGAACCTGTCGGCGGTCGTGCGCCATCTGTCGGAAACCGAGGGTCCGGACGCCATCTTCGCAAACGGTGCCGGCAATTTCGCCGCCTGGCTGCATCGCTTCTATCGGTACCGGGGCTATCGCACGCAACTTGCCCCGACCAGCGGCGCGATGGGTTACGGCCTGCCGGCCGCGGTGGCCGCCGCCATCGTCGATCCGTCGCGGCGGGTGACCTGCTGGGCGGGCGACGGCGACATCATGATGACGATCCAGGAACTGGCCACCGCCGTTCAGTATGGCGCTAGTCTGACGGTGATCATTGTCAATAACGGCATGTTCGGCACCATCCGCATGCACCAGGAACGCGAATATCCGACAAGGGTTAGCGGCACCGCCTTGGTCAACCCCGATTTCGTCGCCCTGGCGCGTTCGTTCGGTGCCCGTGCGGAACGGGTGACCCGGACCGACATGTTCGCCGATGCGCTCGCCCGTGTGCGTGATGGCGACGGCGTCGGCCTCATCGAACTGGTCACCGACCAGGAAACCATCTCCCCGCGTGCCACGATCAGCGGCCTCCGCGCTGCCGCGAAATAGGGGCGGCTCAAGGGGATAGCGACCCCGGCTCTGCGGAGCGGTATTTCATACCGCACCGCGTCCGGGGATTGGAATGGGGGGTGTGGCGCGCTTCCACCCTAACCGATTCCCGTGCGCAGCGCGGCGCGAAGTGACGCGCTGCCGACCCGGGATATGGTGCCGTGGCTCTCGGCGGAGAAACGCGAAACGGGCTCATCCGGATCGGAACCGATGACCGGGTCGGGGGCGGCGATCAAGGGGAGGCGGAACCCGGTCCTGCCAGAGCAATGCAGGCTTCAGCGTTTATTCGGACCCTCCGGCGGGTTTTCGAACACTTTGCCGGACAGAACATCCTCGGGCTGAGGAATGGCCATAGCATAATAATCTCGGGTGCTGGCGTAATAGGGGCCATGGAGCCGACCGATCAGCCCCAGCTTTTCGCCGTCGACGCGCAGTGTTTCGCGGTCGATCATGTCGTCGCGCACATGAACGGCGATCACCTGGCCCATGACGATAGTGCGCCGGCTCCCCGGTTCCAGCATCATGTATCGGCGGCATTCCAGCGAAACGGGGCATTCGGCGATGCGCGGCGGTTTCACATGGGTCGATGGCGCGGTGGTGAAGCGGGCGAGGGGAATTTCATCGACGTCCTCGGCCACCGCCGAGCCGCAGATAACCATGTTCCAGGCATGGGTGTCGTCGGCCAGATTGACAACGAACTCGTCGGTCGTCCGGATATTCGTGGTCGTATCCTTCGGGCCGCCCGTTTTCTTGTTCTGAATGCCGATTGCCACCAGGGGCGGATCGTCGCTCAACACATTGAAAAAGCTGTAGGGTGCCGCATTTACGATGCCGTCAGCCGAGACGGTCGTGATCAGGGCGATCGGTCGGGGGACGACAACCCCGGAAAGGACCTTGTAGATCTGGTCGGGGTCGAGGTCAGTGAGATCGAGCCGCATGTGAGTTATGCTTCCATATTGTTCTGGTGAGCTTTGTGAGGGATCGGCCTGCGGGCCGCGGCAATCGCCCGGTCGATCATGGCGTCCGCCGTTCCCAGATAGTTTGCCGGGTCGAGGCAGGCCCCAAGGGCGTCCGGCGTCAAGACGTCTGTCACGGCTGTTGTCTCCGCCATGACATCGTAGAGCGGCCGGTTCTCGGCGATGGCGCGGTGGCATACGTCCTTCATCAGGACATGGGCCTTCTGGCGTCCGGTCCGCTGTGCCAGTTCCATCATCACGGCCTCGGCCAACAGCAGACCCTGTGTGATATCGAGATTGGCGCGCATCCGGTCGGCGTCGACGATCAGATCTGCCAGGACAGACTTGATCAGTGACAGGGCGGTGCCGGCGCGTGGGATCGCCGTGGGCGTCAGATACCATTCCTGGTGCGCCGGACCCATGCCGCGCTCGTGATCGTGGCGCATGGATTCCACACTGGCGGCGGCGTCGCGGCGCGCGGCGGCGGCACAGGTAGCGACCAGTTCGCAGGTCACGGGGTTGCGCTTCTGCGGCATCGTGCTGCTGCCGCCGCGTCCCGGAATGGCGGGTTCGGCCAGCTCGCCGATTTCGGTCTTCATCAGCAGCCAGATTTCCTGGGCGATCTTTTCCGCCGTCGTCGCGGCGGCGGCGGCCAGTCCATACGCTTCGGCCAGCGCATCGCGGGATACGTGCCAGCTGATGACCGGTTCGCTCAGCCCCAGTTCACGCGCCAGTGCTGCCCGTACGGCAAGTCCGTCATCGCCAAGCGACGCCAGTGTGCCGACGGCACCACCGAATTGCAGCGTCAGGACGCGGGAACGGCTTTCGGCCATTCGATGGCGATGGCGCGTCATCTCGTCGAGCCAGACAGCGGCCTTGAAGCCGAAGGTCAGCGGCAGGGCATGTTGGCCGTGGGTCCGGCCGGCCATGAGCGTCGAACGGTGCCGTTGGGCAAGGTCGATCAGGATTTCCTGAATGGCGCCGAGGTCCCGGTCGATGACCGTCCAGGCGGCGCGAAGCTGAAGCACGAGTCCGGTGTCCATGATGTCCTGGGTCGTGGCGCCCCAATGGACATAGCCGCCGGCATCGTCGCCGCACCGGTCGGACAACTGATGCACAAGCGGCAGGATCGGCCATCCCAATGCCCGGGTATCGGCGTCTAGCTTCGCCAGATCGAGATCTGATGTCCGGGCCGCGCGCGTGATCGCCGCCGCCGCGGAGGCCGGGATCATACCGATTTCAGCCTGTGCCCGAGCGAGTGCGGCTTCGACGTCGAGCCAGGCCTGTGCCGTTGCTTCGGCGGAAAAGATGCCGCGCATTTCATCGGATAGATAGATCGCATCGAACAGCGCCATGGTGTCGCGTTTCCCGTCAAGGTGCAGTGTGGATCAACCGGCCGGGCGAAGGGCCGGGTGACTGGTCGGGTAATTGGCTGGGGAGGCAAGCGGCGGAACGCGAGCGGTCAGGGTGTCGGGTTCCAGCGTGGCAAGCGCTGCGGTCCATGCCACCAAAGCCGGGTTACGGCCATCGATCGCCGCCCGCGTCTTTGCCAGAACGGCGTCACGATTCAAGGGACAGTCGGGGCTTCCGGGGGCGCTGTCGCATTGCGCGCTTAACCGGCGATTGCCGCAAAGCACGACCGTGACGCGCGCTGGCCGATCCATCGGCGGCGCTGGCAATGGCTGGAATTCCGACAGCCTGACCAGACGGCGAAGGCGTGCGATCAGCGGATTGCTCACCCGATCCGCGGCGAACGAGGCCGCGTCCGCGCGGCCGGTCAACAGCGCGACGGCGATGGCATGGGGCAGCGAGAAACGGGCCGCCAGATCGGTTGCCGGCTCAGCGTCCGCCAGCATCAGAGCCAATGGGTGCGTTGCGACCTCGATCGCTTCGATCTCAGCCAGCCAATCGTCGTCGGTCATTCCGGCACGGATTTCCAGCGCGGCGTGAATGCCCGCATGGGCGTACTGGCAACAGGCATAGATCTTGTGATAGCCGTCGGTCACCGCCCAATGGGTACCCAGATCATCAACCAGCGCGGCAGGGTCGACCGACTGCCGGTCCCGCGCGCCCATGACATCGCTCAGAACTTCAACAACGCCAGCGGCATCGCCCGCCATGCCTGCTTCGACCGCGGTCAGGGTTCTGAAAGCCGTTGTCGCGCCATGCCCGGCCCAGGCGTTGCGGATTTGCAGTCCGCCCATAGCGTGGCTCCAGGGGCCGGGGGCAGAAAGGGTCGCCGCCGCGCCCATGGCTGCCACGCGGTCGTCTGCCGACAAGCCGCGCATATGGGCGAGTGCGGCCGTGGCGGCGATCGCCGACAGCCCGGCGTGTGGATGAACGATCAGTTCCGGTCCGGCAAAGCAGCGGGCGAGGTGGGTCGCCGTTTCGTAGCCGACGATCACCGCTTCGAGCACCAGGGCGGCTGAGGCGCCGGTGGCTTCGGCTTCTGCCAGCACGGCCGGGACCGTATAGAGCCCGGCATGGCAGGCGATGGGGCGATAGCCCTCGTCCAGTTCGCACCAGTTGGCGGCGACGGCGTTGGCGAACGCGGCCTCTTCCCGGCGAAGCGGGGGAAGATCAGTCCCGGCGAGGTGAGCTTCGGGTTCGCCCGGCCGCGTCGACACCAGCCGGTGCAAAGCGGCGACTTCACCGACCACGGTGCCGGCCGCCATGGCGCCGATATCGTCGGCGACGATCAGGGCGGCCCGGCTTTTCGCAGCGTCGGGGATGGCCGTCGGATCAAGTCCGGCGGGCCAGCGGGCCAGCGTATGGATCCGGTCGACCAGATCGCCATCGCCGTCGTGCAGCCTGCGGGCGCCGGATGCCATACCTCAGACCGTTGCAACAGTGCCGGCCGGAAGGCCGGAAACGTGTTTGGCGATCGCACCCGGCCGGGTCAGCCAGATCCGGTCGCGATAGCGCGCGATATGCTCCAGCGCCCGGCGCAGGCGCCGCAGCCGCAGCGGCTGTCCGACGATGAAAGTATGAAGGGCGATCGGACAGACCAGCGGATAGTCACCGGCCTGATACAGACGCTCGTCGAAATCATCGACGATCATGTCCGAGAAGGTGTCTTCCGAGACGCGGCGATAGATGAAGGCCGGCGAGTCGTTCACTTCCATGCTGGGGTAGGGGACGGAGAGGATCGGACCCGATCGGGTGCGGAACCAGATCGGCTGATCGTCGACCGGCCAATCCATCATATAGCTGTAGCCGTGCTCCTTGAGCAGATCGGGGGTTACCGGGCTCTGTGAAATCCAGGGACCGAGCCAGCCGGCCGGCTGCTTACCCTCGTGTTTCTTGTAGTCATCCGTGGCCTCGGCGATCAGGCGGGTTTCGCCGGCCTCGTCCAGTTCGGCCTGTCGCTCGGAATTCGTGCGGCCGTGGCAGACGATCTCGTCGCCCCGCTTTCGGAACGGTTCCAGCACCTGGGGGCAGTGGTTGTAGATCGAGGTGTTCAGATTGACCACGACGGGCAGCTTCAACTCGTCGAAAAGCTGAAGAAGGCGCCAGACGCCGACGCGGTTGCCGTAGTCGCGCCACGCATAGCCGCGGTGATAGGGCGGATTCTGCACGGCGGTGAAATCCGAGCCCGGGAAAGTCCCGAATTCGAAATGTTCGATATTAATAGCGAAATATACGGCAAGGCGATTTCCATCCGGCCACTGATAGGTCGGACGTTCGAAAATCGGGGAAAAGTCGTAGCGTCCGTGCTGGGCCAGCGTCATCGAATTCCTCACTCCCTGGATTCCGTTTTCGGAACCGATTGATCGGCCTGTACGGCACAACTATCCCGATCGCACCGGCATATTCTCATGAATACGAGAAGAGTGCTTCGGGCAAGAGTCTGCCAAGCCGGTTGATGTAGCCATCACCTTACGTATGGGAGTGTATACAGTTCAACCAATTTGTTCTTCAGGGGCAAGGGGCTGCGATTCCCATTACCGGATCGTCCCGGGCGCCGTTGCTCTCGGCGGGCGAAACGCGGACCGTGTTCCACCGGAACGTGTGGGCCCCGGACAGCGCTTCGCGCTTCCGGGGAGGTGAAAGGGGTAGGACGTGCGCAGCGCGGCCACGAAATGACGCGCTGCAGACCCGGGATCGGGTGCGGCGGCTCTCGGCGGGCGAGACGCAATTTGGGTTCAGCCGGGTTTGCGCAGTTTGACCAGCGAAAAAAGCCCGAGCGGCGGAAGTCCGTCCTGGCGATCTTCCAGTTCCAGCGACGTCGACTTCATCATGTCATCGAAATCGAAATCCGGATGCCAGCCGAGTTGCGATGCAAAGCGGGACATGCCACGCTCGATCGCGGCGCGTGCGCCGACCTTGGATTTGAAGTGATTGACGAAAACGATGGTTCCGCCGGGGCGTGTTACCCGTTCGATCTCCCGCAGCGCCTGGTGAACGTCGGGCACGACGGACATGACGTAGGCGGCGATGATGATGTCGAAACTCTCGTCCGGAAACGTTAGCGCGTTTATATCCTGTACCTGCAGGTCGCGGACATGGGTAAGGCCATCGCGATCGGCACGCTCCCGCGCCTTTTCCAGCATCTCCGGCGATATATCGATGCCGGTTACATCGTGGTCGCGGCGATAGAATGGCAGCGTCAGACCTGTACCGACGCCGACTTCGAGCACGCGTCCGGTTCGCTCGTTCGCGATATCGGCGGCAAGGCGGCGCCCCTTCTGGCCCAATAGCCAGCGGAACGTGGAATCATAAACCGGGGCGTATCGGCGGTAAGACCGCTTGACAGCATTAAGATCCATGGTCGCTTCCCGTGGAGCGCTTGTAGTGGTGACGTCTGGCAACAGCCTCAGCGTCGCAGCGTACCACAGCCTAGGCCAGCAGAACGTGGCAAAGTCAAGGTAAGTCACGGAAAACCGGACCGGCACGGCCGGTTGGACAGAAAAATGGCGGCGCAGCCATCCGGCTGCGCCGCCTTCGAGTTTTGGCGATGACACGACAGGAAGAGGAGGGAACGCAATGGCGTTCCGGTACTCTTGCAGTCGTACTGTTGAAACCGAAACGCAAATGCGAGTCATTCTCAACACGAGAACAGTACCACATCGATTGGCGTTGGCAACCTCGAATTTATCGTACCTTGACCGATCCGCCCCGAACCGGCGGAGCGCTTGCAGCCCGGGGATAGGCCGGTGGCGTGTCCGCGCGCTCCCGGCTTGCGGTGCTGCGCGCCGGATTCGATCCGGGGCCGCTTTCCTCGTCGAACAGTTCGGCCAGTTTGTCGACCATGGTGCCGCCGAGTTGTTCCGCATCGACGATCGTCACCGCGCGACGATAGTAGCGGGTGACGTCATGGCCGATACCGATGGCGAGCAGATCGACCGGGCTGGACCGTTCGATCCACTCGATCACCGACTTCAGATGGGTTTCGAGATAGTTGCCCGCATTGACGGAAAGCGTGCTGTCGTCGACCGGTGCGCCATCGGAGATCACCATCATGACCTTGCGCTGTTCCGGCCGGGCGGCGAGACGACTGTGCGCCCACAACAGCGCTTCGCCATCGATGTTCTCCTTCAGAATGCCTTCGCGCAGCATCAGCCCAAGGTTCTTGCGGGCCCGGCGCCACGGCATGTCGGCGGGCTTGTAGACGATGTGGCGCAGATCGTTCAGCCGCCCCGGATAGACGGGCTTGCCGGCCTTGATCCAGTTTTCGCGCGCCATGCCACCCTTCCAGGCCTTGGTGGTAAAGCCCAGAATCTCGACCTTGACGCCGCAACGCTCCAGCGTGCGGGCAAGAATATCGGCACTGATCGCCGCGATCGAGATCGGACGCCCGCGCATCGAACCGGAATTGTCGATCAGAAGCGTAACCACCGTGTCTCGGAACTCGGTGTCTTTCTCCTGTTTGAACGACAGTGGCGTCAGCGGGTTGATGACGATCCGCGACAGCCGCGCCGCATCCAGCAGGCCTTCTTCGAGGTCAAAGGACCAGTTGCGCTGCTGCTTTGCCATCAGTCGGCGCTGAAGCTTGTTGGCGAGCCGCGAGATTGCCCCCTGCAGGTGCTGCAATTGCTGATCCAGCATCTGGCGCAACCGCGTCATCTCGTCGGGATCGCACAGATCCGCAGCTTCGACCACCTCGTCGAATTTGGTCGTAAACGGCCGGTAGGGCTGTCGGCTGGGGTCGTTGATGCGGTCGCGATCCTGCGCCAGGGGCTCGCCGGGCGCCTCGCTCTCGCGAACGGCTGTCTGATCGTCGCCGTCGCTGTCGCCTTCGTCCAGCCCTTGCTGATCCTGTTCTTCCTCGGACCCCTCGGGGTCGCCCTCCTGATTCTGGTCTTCGGCGGAGCTTTCCTCGCCTTCGCGCGAACCCTGATCGATCTGATCGTCCTGCTGATTCTCGTCGTCGTCGTTCCGCTCGTCGTCTTCGGAGGACTCGATCTCGTTGCCCAGTTCAAGGTCGAGATCGGATAGCAATGCCCGCGCGCAATTGGCGTAGCCGGCCTGATCTTCGATCATGCCGCAGAGATCGCGCATGCGATTGCCGAGCTTCTCCTCAACGAAGGGCCGCCACAGATCGACGGCCGCGCGCGCCGCAACCGGCGGCTCCTGGCCGGTGATGGCTTCGCGCGCGAGCATACGCACCGCCTCGGAAATCGGCACCTGCGCCTGCTCGGTGGCCTTGTCGAGGCCCTGACGCCGATACCGGTCGTCCAGCGCGGCCGCGAGATTGGCCTGGATGCCCGACATATGCGCGCTGCCCACGGCTTCGCAGCGCGCCTGTTCCAGGGCCTCGAAGGCTTCGCGCGCGGTCTCGCCCTCGGGCTGGGTGGCGGCGTGGACCTTGCGATCATGGTGGCGCAGGCGCAGCGCGATGGCGTCGGCGGCTCCCCTTATCCGCGCCGCTTCTTCGGCGTTCAGCAGGCGCGAGGGCTGTGGCAGCCGGATCTTGGTACCGGACACTCCGGCCGGGTCGTTGCTGAACTGAAAGCTCAGATCCGACGTCCGGCCAAGGGCTTTGACCGTAGCGGCCGTCGCCTTCTTGAATATCTCGGTTGGATTTTCCTTTTTGGACATCCGGTTAAAGTCCCTGTCTGCGTCAATCGTGCCTGGGAGCGGCCTTGGCTCCTCCCACCACGCGACCCGGCGCCTGCGCGGCCGGTCTGCTACCGGAAGCGCGGGCGCTGCGGGAAGCGCTGAAGGCGGGCCTGATCAGCCGGCAAGTGCCGGTATGGCCGTTTCGGGGAGTTCCTTGTCAAAGGCACGCTGGTAAAACTCAGCGATGATTGGCCGTTCGGTTTCGTCGCATTTGTTGAGGAAGCTGGTTCTGAACGCGAAACCGACATCGCCGCCGAAGATTTCCGCATTCTCCGCCCAGGTGATCACTGTTCGCGGTGACATGACCGTCGAGATGTCCCCGGCAATGAACGCGTTGCGGGTCAGGTCGGCGACGCGGACCATGGACGACACGATTTCGCGGCCCTCGGGCGTATCGTAGCCGTCGAGCTTTGCCAGAACGATCTTGGCCTCGTGCTTGGCATCGAGATAGTTGAGCGTCGCCACGATGTTCCAGCGGTCCATCTGGCCCTGGTTGATCTGCTGGGTTCCGTGGTACAGACCGGTCGTATCGCCCAGTCCGACCGTATTGGCGGTCGCGAACAGCCGGAACGACGGGTCGGGACGGATCACCTTGTTCTGATCGAGCAGGGTCATCTTCCCTTCGGCCTCCAGAATTCTCTGGATGACGAACATGACATCCGGCCGACCCGCGTCGTATTCGTCGAAGACGAGGGCGCAGGGGTTCTGCAATGCCCAGGGCAGAATACCCTCGCGATATTCGGTTACCTGCTTGCCGTCGCGCAGGACGATGGCGTCCTTGCCGATCAGGTCGATTCGGCTGATATGGCTGTCCAGATTGACCCGGACGCACGGCCAGTTGAGACGGGCCGCAACCTGCTCGATATGGGTGGATTTGCCGGTCCCGTGATAACCCTGGATAAGAACCCGCCGGTTGAAGGCGAAGCCGGCCAGAATGGCGACCGTCGTTTCATGGTCGAACTGATACGTCGGGTCCAGATCGGGGACATAATCGCTGCCCTGGCTGAAGGCCGGAACCTTCATGTTGCTATCCAGGCCGAAAGCTTCGCGCACGGATATTTTTGTGTCCGGCTTTCCTTCAGGTAACGCGCTCATCGAATAACAACCTCTCTTCTATTGAATACCGTGATCGCCCGGGCAAAGGGGCGGCCGGCCAGCGGTGCCATACATGTGCCGTGCTATAGGCATTATGTGGCTCGGCAAGGGGACAAACCAAGGTTCGATTGCCAGCTATGCACGGCCAATCGGCCGGCTGCGCACATCGGCAGTGACGAATGCTGAGTGTTAACGGGCCATCGCCGCCTTCAACGTACTATACGCCAGATTGATGGCCTTGAGTTTTTCTTCGGCTTTGCGTGAGCCGCCATGGCGGTCCGGGTGATGCTCCTTGACCAGGGTCTTGTACCGGGCTTTGACGGTGGCAAAATCGACCGGGTAATGAAGATCGAGCACCGCAAGCGCGTGTTCCTCCGCCTGAGTGGCCGCACCGGCCTCACGATACTGTCGGCCTGCCTCCTCCCAGGCGCGGCGGCGGCGCGCGTCGCCGCTTCTGCCGCCAGGATCGCCGCGTTTATCGAAGGCGTCGGCAAAGGCTGCTCGCAGATCCTGTTCCCGGTCGTACCAGTCGCGGCCGGCCCAACCCCTTGCGTCGCCTCCGGCACCCAGGCCCGCTGTTCCGAACGGCCAGCTCGGCCTGTTCCAGGTTACGTCGCGGTACCAGGCGGCGTCGATTTCCGCCTCGTCCATGCCGTCACAGAAATCCCAGCGGGCGTTGTATTCGCGGACATGGTCGATGCAGAACCAATGGAAGTCGGACAAGCGTTCCCGCGATTTGGGTGCCCGATGCTGCCCCTCGGCCTCGCAGCCAGGGTGATCGCATGGTCTTTCCGGTGGGGCGGCCGAAGGCTCGAAATAGGCCGCCCGTTCCTTCCATTTGGGTTTCCGCGTTTCCATAGGCGCCAGTATGGTCACGGGCCGGGGTTGTTGCAAGCCGTCGCAACCGGCTCGAAGCAGCGGAATTCGTGCGGCCCTTGCGCACGCATTACGGCATCACCTGGCCGCCGTTCACCTCGATGATCTGCCCGGTGACATAGCTGCTGAGTGCCGGGGATGCCAGCCACAGGAACGCGCCGGCGCATTCTTCGGCCGTACCAAGGCGCCCCATGGGAATCGACGCGGCGATCACGCCGAGTTGCTCAGGCGATGTGAAGCGGTCGTGCAAGGGGGTCTGGATGACGCCCGGGGCGACGGCATTCACCCTGATGCCGTCGGGTGCCAGTTCCTTGGCCAGGCCGCGCGTCATGGTCGAGACGAAGCCCTTGGTCGACGCATAGATGACGGAGCCCGGACCACCCCCATTCCGGGCGGCGACGGACGAGGTATTGATGATCGCGCCGTTTGCGGATTTGCGCAGATGGGGGATCGCGGCGCGGGTGCAGGCCACGACGCCACGGATGTTGGTGTCGATCAAGTCGTCCAGCATTTCATCGGTTATGTCGGCTACCGGAATCCGCCCGACCAGACTGCCGGCATTGTTGATCAGCAGATCCAGTCCGCCCAGCGCCGCCGCAGCCTCGTCCACGGCGGTCGCCGCCTCTGCCGATCGCCGCATATCCGCACCCAGCGTGACAGCCTCGCCGCCGGAAGCGCGGATCTCCCCGGCAATCGTGTTCGCCGCATCCGCCCCGGTATTATAGTGTATGGCCACATGCATGCCGTGACAGCCCAGCAGCCGCGCGACCGCCGCGCCGATGCCTGAACTGCCGCCCGTGATGAGAACGCGCTGACCCGCGAGATCGACGACCATTGTGATCCTCCCCTTTAATGTCGCATGCCGGGTATTCCGGCAGGTCAAATCTGCCTTTGAACGAAATTATGGAATGTGTATTCTACCGGCGGCACAATTCGCTCGTGCCGTTCAACGCGACCCCAAACGGGGCCTTAGACAATTATGGGAGGGTACGATGCGCTCGACAATACGATTTGCAGGGCTGACGGCGGCTGCGGCCGTGCTGGCCGTTGCCGGACACGCCCCGGGCGTTGCCCAGGCGGACGAGGCAGACCGCATGGAATTCATCGTCGTCTCGCACGGCGCGGCGGCCGATCCCTTCTGGTCGGTGGTCATCAACGGCGTGAACGAAGCTGCCGCGGAAATGGACGTCGACGTGACCTATCGGGCGCCGGAACGGTTCGACATGGTCGAGATGCAGCAGCTGCTGGATGCCGCGATTGCCGCCGATCCCGACGGCATCGTCGTGACGATTCCCGACGCCGACGCCCTGGGCGGCGCGATCGAAGAGGCGCTGGCCGCCGGCATTCCCGTGATTTCAATGAACACAGGTGCCGACGTCTATGCCGATTTCGGCATTCTGGCCCATGTCGGGCAAACCGAATACGAAGCCGGTGTTGGCGGTGGCGAGCGAATGGCGGAGCAGGGCGTGACGAACGCCATCTGCATCAACCACGAGGTCGGCAATGTCGCGCTCGATCAGCGTTGCGAAGGGTTCCAGGAAGGCTTGGGCGAGGACGCGACTGTCGAAGTGCTGTCCGTCGATCCCGACCCGACCGATGTCCGGGATTCCGTCGTCGCCCATATCACGCGCAATCCCGATGTCGAAGGCTTGCTGGCTGTCGGCCCGGTCGGCATGCATCCCAGCCTGGACGCGCTGCGTCAGGAAGGCGTGATCGGCGACATGGTCGTCGGCAGCTTCGATCTGTCGCCGGAAATCCTGGAAGCGGTGGAAAGCGGCGAGATGGCGTTCGCCATCGATCAGCAGCAGTATCTGCAAGGCTATCTGCCGATCGTCCTGCTCAAGGAATACAACAAATACGGCGTGATGCCGGCAGGGATCGTGCGGACCGGCCCCGGCTTCGTCACCCAGGAGAACGCAGCCGACGTCATCGACTGGTCTGCCGAGGGCTATCGCTGACCCTTGACTTCGTGAGGCCGGCGAACCGCAACAGCGGCGCCGACCTCGCCTTTGGCATATGCGTGACCGGCAGTCCGCGAATGTCGGATATGCGTTACATCAGGGAGGAAGGATCATGACCGAGAGGGCCAAGGGGGCCGACGACGCGCCCGAGCAGGGCCGGGACGACCGCCTGGCGCGTCGGTCTCTGGTTCGGCGATTGCTTAACCGTCCGGAACTGGGCGCTGTTGCCGGCGCCATCATCGTCCTGATCGTGTTCCTGGTCGTCGCCGGCGACAGCGGCATGTTCTCGCCCCGGGGCATCGTCAATTTCCTGAACGCCGCCGCCCTTCTCGGCATTGTCGCGGTGCCGGTCGCGCTGCTGATGATCGGCGGGGAATTCGACCTTACCGTCGGATCGATGATCGCCTTTACGGGTATGACCGTGGCGATCGTCGCGGTGTCGATGGAATTTCCCCTGTGGCTGGCGATCCTGGCCGCCTTCGTCATCGCACTCGGCATCGGCTTCATCAACGGCTACATCGTCATCTGGACGGGACTGCCGTCGTTTATCGTCACGCTCGGCGGCCTGTTCATTCTCCGCGGCCTGACCGTGGGACTAACGCGTCACATAACCGGGCGCACCCAGGTCGGCGGCGTACGCGACCTGATGGCGGGCGACCCGCTGGTGCCGCTATTCCACGGGACGCTGCTCGGCCTTCCGCTTTCAGTCGTCTGGTTCCTGATCCTTGGCGGTTTGGCGACCTATGTGCTGCTGTTTACCCGGTTCGGCAACTGGATATTCGCGGCCGGCGGCGACAAGAACGCGGCCCGCAATGTCGGCGTTCCCGTCGATTTCGTGAAAATCGTTCTGTTCATGCTGACAGCGGCCGGTGCGACCCTGGCGGCCGTGATCACCGTTCTGGACGCGGGTTCGGCCGATACCCAGCGCGGTCTGCTGCGCGAACTCGAAGCGATCGCCGCGGCGGTCATCGGCGGCTGTCTGCTGACCGGGGGCTACGGATCGGCGGTCGGGGCGATGCTCGGCGCACTGATCTTCGGCATTACCCAGCGCGGCATTTTCTATACCGGCATCCCGACCGACTGGTTCCTGGTCGTCCTTGGCGGCATGCTTCTGGCCGCCGTGATGTCCAACAGTTACATCCGGCGCAAGGCATTGGAGGGGCGGTGATGAATTCCGAAACGCCATTGCTGGAAGTTGCCGGCTTGTCCAAGAGCTTCGGGTCTGTCACCGCGCTCAAGGATGTTTCGATGAAACTGGATGCCGGCGAGGTGCACTGCCTGCTGGGTGACAACGGCGCCGGGAAATCGACCCTGATCAAGGTTTTCGCCGGCGTCCACGAGCCGACGACCGGCGAGTTGCGTCTTGAGGGCAAGCCGACGCGGTTTCAGTCGCCGCGCGATGCCCTGGACCACGGCATCGCCACCGTGTTCCAGGATCTGGCGATGATACCGTTGATGAGCATCACGCGGAATTTCTTCATGGGCCGGGAGCCAACGGTCGGATGGGGGCCTTTCCGTCGCATCGACTGGGGCTTTGCCGACCGTGTTGCCAGCGAGGAAATGCACAAGATCGGCATTGAAGTGCGGGAGCCGCAACAGCCCGTGGGGACGCTATCGGGTGGTGAGCGCCAATGCGTGGCCATTGCGCGCGCCGTCTATTTCGGAGCCAAGGTGCTGATTCTGGACGAGCCGACCTCGGCACTGGGGGTCAGTCAGGCGTCGATGGTGCTGCGCTACGTGGCCCAGGCGCGCAAGCGCGGACTCGGCGTCATTTTCATCAGCCACAACGTTCATCACGCTTTCGCGGTCGGCGACCGGTTCACCCTGCTGAATCGCGGCCGCAGCATGGGAACCCACAGACGTGGCGAAATCACGCGCGAGGAACTGACCGACATGATGGCGGGCGGCAAGGAACTCGCACAGATGGAAGAAGAACTCCAGCAGATCGAGAGTGCTTGAGCGTTGCCTTCAAGTCGCGAGTGAGGTCGGGCTCAGCTCCGCTGATGCACGGGCTCCATGCGGCCGGACTCTTGCGAGTGGCGGGCCGCCTGGAGCACGTCCATGACCGGCAGCACCGAGGCCGCGTCGGCGATCGGCGTGCGGCCCTGCTGCAGGGCGTCGACGAATTCCGCAAGCTGGACCGTATAGAGGCCGGGATTCTGGTCGCCGGAATGGATGAGTTCGTCGTTCAGCCATAGCCGGGTTCCGATTCCGAATGGGACGCCCGTTGCGTATTCGGCGATTTTCATCACTCCGTCGGTGCCGATGACCACGGTTTCGTGAATATGAGGATTCGTCGACAGCGACAGATGCACTGCCGCCGACGCGGCGCCGGAGAACTCCATCAGGATATCGCCTTCGTCCGACGCGCCAAAGACGGGATTGAACCGCCGTGTCCGCGAGAAGACGGAGTGTGGGATCTCTTCCTTGAACCACAGGGCGAAGTCAATGTAGTGGCTGCCCTGAAGCGGCATGATCAGTTCACCGGTGTCGCTCCACCAGTCGGTCGGCGGCTGGGCAAAGCGCACCATGAAGTTGGTCACCATCCGGAAAATGTTCCCGATACGCGGGCGCAAGTCGTGGGCCATTCGGGCGGCATCGCTGAAGCGGCGGCTTTGGCCGACCATGACCGTCTTTCCGGCCGACCTGGCGCCAGCGACCATGTCGGCAGCTTCGTCGGCATTAGACGCCATCGGCTTTTCGACCATGACGTGTTTGCCCGCCCGGAGAGCTGCCAGAGTCGTCTGGTGATGGAGGACAAAGGGCAGGCAGATGATCACGGCATCCACGTCGGGGTCGGCCAGCAGGCTGGTCGTGTCCTCGTGAATTCGGTCGATGGGCACAATTCCGCGCGCTGATTCCGCCTTTTCGCGGCGGCGGTTGGTCGCTGCAACCACCCGGATCTTGTCCTTCAGATCGGCCGCGGCGGCAAGATGCGCCCGTCCGATCCGGCCCGTTCCGATGATGCCGAGATTGAGCCGTTCCTGTGCCATTGCATAGTCTCCCGAGATCGTTTTAGTTAAGGAAAAGGTTCGGCAGGAACAGAACCCAGCCGGGGAAATAGGTGACCAGTAATAGACAGATGATCAGTGGTATGTAGAACGGTATGACTGCCTTGAAAACCTTCTCGAATGGCGCCTCCGCAATGTCGGCGGCAATATAGAGGCAGACTCCCAGTGGCGGCGTCAGCATGCCGATCATCACGTTCAAGGTCATGATGATTCCGAAATGCACCGGATCGATCCCCAGTGCCATGATCATCGGGTTGAACACAGGGATGGTCAGGACGAGGATGGTCGACGAATTCAGGAACATTCCCAGACCGAGCAGCAGAATATTGATCAGCAGCAGGATGAGGTGAGGGTTGTCGGTCAGGCCGAGCATGAAAACGGTGACCGTCATCGGCACGCGCTCTACTGTCAGGATCCAGCCGAATATGGTCGCGCCGGCCAAAAGGAACATGACGGCGGCTGTTTGCTCGGCGGTCTCCCCCAATATGCCGGGCAGATGTCGGAAGATGATCTCGCGATAGAAGATGCCGAGAATAATGGCGTAGATGACCGCGATGACGCCGGCCTCGGTCGGTGTCACGACGCCGCCGGCGATACCGCCCAGCAGAATGATCGGCGCCAACAGCGTGAAGAATGCCTTCTTGAACGATACCCATATCTCGCAAAGGCTTTGCCGTGGCCGTGTCGGCATGACTTCCCGCCCGGATGCGGCCAGGAAGTACACCATGCACATCAGCGAGAAGCCCATGACGATGCCTGGCAGGACGCCGGCCAGGAACAGGCGGCCGACCGACACCTCGGCCAGAACGCCATAGATGACGAGCGTGATGCTGGGCGGAATGATCGGCCCGATAATCGCCGAGGCCGCCGTGATTGCCGCCGACATGGCACGGGAATAGCCTTCCCTGATCATGGCGCGAATTTCGATCAGGCCGAGCCCGGCGGTGTCGGCGACGGCCGCGCCCGACATGCCGGAAAAGATCATGCTCGCCACGATGTTGACGTGCCCGAGGCCGCCCTTGATGTGGCCGACAAGGCTGAGCGCGAATTCGAAGATCCGGTGGGTGATGCCGGCGGAGTTCATGAACCGTGCGGCCATGATGAAGAACGGCACCGCCAGAAACGGATAGCTGTCCAGGCCGTCGATCATTCTTTCCGGGATGATCGTGAGCGAAAAGGCCCGCTCGCTGAAGACCAGATAGAGCGTCGACGAAACGGCCAATGCCAGACCGATGGGCATCTTCAGCGCGATGAAGACCAGCAGGCTTCCGATCAGTAACGCCAGATCCATTTAATTTGCCTTCGGATTGCCGCGCGGTTCATACCGGTCAGCCGGCGGGCAGTGCGGTCGAACCTGCCGGGCAGCCGCCATGGGCGCATGTTTTCGAGAGGAGCAACCGTTCTACAGCCCCTTGACCACCGCTTCTGGTTCGAGCGCGTCAGGGTCGGCTGGCGGACGCAGGATCGATCGAAAATCTTCCAGAATGATCTGTACCGACGAAAGCGCCATCGAACAGGCGGCCAGGAACAGGCTTGCCGTCAGATACGCCTTGGGCCATCGAAGCGCGGCGCCGAATTCCAGAGTCAGCTGGGGCCCCATGATTCGCCACGAATACTGGATCACAATGACGAAGAAGAAGAGCCCCAGGAGATGCACGACGATATTGACCAGCGTTCGCGCGACGAACGGCATGGCGTCGACAAAGAACGAGATCGAGATATGTTTGCGGCGTCTGAGGACGACAGCGGCGCCGATATAAGACATCCAGACATAGATATAGACGCCGAATTCCGGTGGCCACGGAAGTGGCTGGTCGAGGATATAGCGCGAGAATACACCCCAGCCGGTCGCCACAACCAAGAGTCCGGCGGCGAGGCTGATCACCGCGACTTCGACCTTCTGTATCAATTGGCCGACGGTCTGCAGCGGGCGCAGAAAGAAATCGATTGCACCGACGATGGCTCGATCGTTCACGATTCCGACTCCGACGTTTCATGCCACACGTATTGGCTCCGGTGCCCGATTGGCTCCCGGCCGACCTGAAGCCGGCGACCGCTCCGGCCGACGAAAGAAGCGTCGTTCCGGAGCGGCGGGGCCGGTCGTCTGCCGGATGACTCCTAGCTTTCGGAGGCCAGATCGAAGACGTAGTCGAACAGCCCTTCGGTCCACTCGCCATCGGCCTCAAGTTCGCGGGCCAATTCCCGGCTGCGTTCGGCGAATGGCTGCAGGTCCGGACGGATCACCTCGATTCCCGCTTCTTCCATTTGGGACAGGGCGGTGGCTTCTTCTTCGTCGCGGATGCTGACGTAGTATTCGCTCCCCTCCAGTGCGGCTTGAATCAGGATTTCCTGCAGTTCTTCGCCGAGTTCCTGGAATGTCTGTTCGTTCACCACGACCGTATAAGGGTTGAGCAGATGGTCGGTATACATGAGGTAGTCGGTCTGCTCGTAGAAGGACATCGCATAGAGACCCTCGATCGGGTTCTCGACACAGTCGGCGATTCCCTGCTGCAAGGCGAGATAGGCTTCGCCATAGTCGATCCGAACCGGATCGGCGCCGACCGCTTCCCATGTCTGCAGATAGATCGGCTGGTCGGGAACGCGCACCCGCACGCCATCCAGATCGTCGGGGCTTTCGACAGGCACGGTGCAGATCAATCGCCGTGGTGAGCGCAAACCGTGATGAGAGATCATCCGGAGATTGCGTGTTTCCCGCAGGTTTTCCTTCATTTCCTCGAAGCGATCGGTGTCCATGAACCGAAGCATGTGGTCTTCGTTCTGGAATCCCCAGCCGATCGAGAAGATCTTGAAATCGGGATTGAAATTCTCGTACCAGGAAATGCCGCCCCAATAGAGATCGATCGAGCCTGTCGTGGTGCCTTCGATCATGGACGACACGGAACCAAGCGCACCCCCGGGATGGACGTCGATCTGAAGCCGCCCATCGCTGCGCTCGGCGGCAAGTTCGCTTATTCGCTCGGCCGCCATATGGGAAGGCGAATCGGGTGCTTCCGACATGCCCATCGTCAGGCGAAATGTTTCGTCGGCGTGGACGCTGCCGGCCGACAGGAACAGAATACTCGCAGTTGTGGCGAGAAGGCTAGACTTACGCATTTCGTCCTCCCTTGATATTATGTCCAAGTGCCTTTTATCGGGCACTCATTCAGTTCATAGATTTATTGTTTTTATTAGCCGGCACATCAAATACGAACCGGCGGGTCAGACCTCTGCCCCGGCAAGAAAACCGCCGTCGACATAAAGGATCTGTCCGGTCATATAGTCCGAGGCCCGGGTGCAAAGGTATAGCGCCGTTCCCTCCAGATCGGGTGGCAGACCTTCGCGCTTCATCGGGATGTAGCGCATCACGTTCGTCACCCACTCTTCATTGTCGAACAGCGCGGTGTTCATTTCGGTCCGGAAATAGCCCGGGCCGATGGCGTTTACATTGACGCCGTGTTTGGCCCATTCCACGGCCAGTGTGCGGGTCAACAGCAAGACGCCGCCCTTGCTGGCAGCGTAGGCGACCCGGCCGGGCAGGCCGATATGGCTGGTCAGCGAGCCGACATTGACGATCTTGCCGCCGCCCTGGGCGATCATGTGCCGGCCGAAGGCCTGACAGGCGAAGAACGGACCGGTCAGATTGACGTCGAGCACGAAACGCCATTTATCTTCAGGAAAATCGACCGTTGGCGATCGATGCTGGACGCCGGCGGAATTGATCAGGATGTCAGCGCTGCCATAGCGCTTGACGACATCGTCGGCAAAGGACTGAACCTCTGCCTGATGGCAGATATCGACGGCTTCGCCATGGGCTTCGATGCCTTCTGCTGCCAGTTCCCCGGCGGCTGCGATGCAGGCATCGGCATTGCGGCTTACCAGGATCACGCGCGCTCCGGCACGTCCGAGGGCGGTGCCCATCTGAAGCCCCAGGCCGCGGCTGCCGCCAGTCACCACGGCAACCTTACCGGACAGGTCGAACATTTCCATTATTTTAGAGTTCAAGCGTTCCTCCCCTTCCTCCGCCGGTCCCTATACGGGCTTGTCCAGTTCCGACCCCGAATAGCCAGACCAAAGGACATAGTGGCGACTGGGTCCATATTGTGGACCTATTATTCTCCATTTGTAGGGATTAGCGTATCACTGCCTACAATCCCTGTCTCGCATTTTGTAAGCGATTTCACCATACGGAACGGTCGAATTCGCCTCGCCGGTCGGGTGTTGGTGAAATGGGGGGGTCGACGTTGGTGTGGCAAGCCTGTAACCACGGCGACCGAGGGACCATTTCATGTCAGCGCCCTCTTTGCCCAAACAGGAGTCCGGCATGTCACAGAACCACGACGACGTCGCCAGCCGTATCCGCGCCAAGGTGACCAATGCGCTTCATCCCGTGCAACTCGAACTGCTGGACGAAAGTGACCGCCATATCGGGCACGCCGGCCACGACGGCCGCGGGCAAAGTCATTTCAAGCTGATCGTGGTGGCGGAAGTGTTCGAAGGGAAATCGAGAGTCGAGCGGCAACGCCTGGTATACGGGGCGTTGGCTGAAGAATTGGCCGATCGGGTTCATGCGCTGTCGATCACCGCGCGGGCGCCATCGGAACTCGACGCCGGATAGCCGGTGCTCCCGGCTGTTCCTTCGTTCGAATGGCTGGTGTGACGGCGATCATCAGCGCATGATTATTGCGCGATTGACCAACTATTATGTCGACGCCAGCCAATTCGTTCCAGTTCGTGGCGGACGCGCCCGCCATTCTCAAGGTCTCGGACCGAGCTTTGCATACCTCAGCAAGCCAGGCTCTTTCTTTAACATCAGATACACTTTTGGCGCGTATTTTATCCTTGACCTTTGACGTCAGGTTGAAATACGAATATATTCATCTCGTCCAAGGCGAGAAAAGGGGAGCCGAAACCCGCCCAGGGCGTGACCTGAAGTGGAGCCATCCATAAACCTTGAATACGAAGGAGACCACGATGCCGAGCACTTTGATCAGCAAGAATGTCACCATCGCCGGTCGTCGAACCAGCGTCCGCCTGGAACCCTATATGTGGGCGTGTCTCGACGATATCTGCACGCGCGAGAACATGACGGCGCACCAGTTCTGCACCGAAGTGGACCGTCATCGGCGGGCATCGTCCCTGACCGCTGCGATCCGGGTCGCGATTCTGGCCTACTATCGCAATGCGGCGCTGCGCCGGGATGATATCAGTGCATCGAGTTCTCGTGAGCGTATCCGGGAAGTTATGGAACTGCGTCCGTGAAAGCGGCCTTACCGCTCGCGGTCGCGGACCATCCATTAATGTGGATGGCGCGGCTGCGGCGGTAGTCGCCCCGGAACACAATCGTCCTGAATACGAACGAACCTGTTCCCGATAGCCCATCATCGTATAGTGTCGCCTCGTGTCATTCGGCCGGGCGGTGAGATGGGAGCTTCTCACCATACGGCCGCATGCGGTACGGCTCGATGGTGAGATGAAAATGGAAATTATTGTCCATATACCGTGGGACAATGCGCCCGACGGGCGTGACGCCCTTCGGCGCCACGGTCCCGATGCGACGGACATCCTGAATCGGCGCAATCCGGGTCGGCTGAGGCCCGGCGCATCGGCGATCAATGCCGGACGCAGTGAGCATCTGGTCGAGAGCGATCTGCGCGCTCTGCTCGAAAGCGGACACCTGTCCGGCGCCGGGGCGCCGCGCATTCTCGACAGCATCCGGGCGATCCTCCGCGGCGAGACTCCCGATACGCTCGTACGCATGGATCTCGAATATTGAAAAACGGCGAATGGTTCAGGTCCGAGTCGGGGCGAAGGGGAGCCGTTCTGCTGGCGGTTCTGTGCCTGCTGATTCTCTATACGCAGTTCATCAGATCGACGACGGCTGCGATCGGCCCGGCAATCATGGACGAACTGGGGTTGTCGCCGGGCGCGCTTGGATTGCTGACGGCGGCGTTTTTTCTCGTCTTCACCGTCTTCCAGATTCCGGCCGGCCTGATCCTGGATCGCTATGGTCCGAAGAAGGCGATTACCGGCTTGCTGGGTGTGGCATCGCTCGGCTGTCTGGCTTTTGCGGCCGGATCGGGCGTCGTCAGCCTCTCCTTTGCCCGTGGACTGATGGCTGTCGGCTGTTCCTGTCTGCTCATGGGGTCGATGATCCTGTGTTCCAGATGGTTCCCGCCGGCGCGCCTCGGTCTCGTTGTCGGTATATTGCTGTCCGTCGGCAATTCCGGTTCGCTGCTGGCGACGGCGCCTATGGCATGGTCGGCGGCGACGATCGGATGGCGCTCGACCTTTGTCGTGCTCGCGGTCCTGACCGTAGGTCTCATCGCGGTTGTTGTCGCGGCCGTCAGCGATCATCCGCCCGGCGGCCAGGCCGATGAACGGACGCGTCCAAAGTCCCAACCCGAGCGGCCGTCGATCTGGTCGCTGATCCGGGGATTGCCGGGGCTGCTGGCAGACATGCGCGTACGCCGGGTCTTTGTCATCGGATTCGTTTCCTACGGTGCGCTGATCAGCATTCTCGGCCTGTGGGGCGCTCCCTATCTGAACCATGTTCACGGCCTGGAGACGATCGAGATCGGGCGTGTTCTTCTGGTAATGGCCCTTGCGACCATTCTCGGACCGCTGGTCTACGGGATGATGGAGCGGTTCATTCCCGATCGGCGCCGGTTGGTGACGATCGGGGCCGGCGGAATGGTCGGATTTCTGCTCGTGCTGGCGTTTGTTCCGACGCCGCCGATCTGGGGTATCGCCATGATACTGGGCGGGATGGGGCTGATCGGAACCTATAACGGCGCTTTGCTGGCGCAGGCCCGGACGCTGTTTCCGGAAAATTCCGCAGGCCGCGGCATGACGCTGATCAACCTCTCGATCATGGGCGGTACGACCATCATCCAGTTGGTGACGGGCGGCATTGTCCAGGCTTTCGCCGGGCCTGACGGACGTGTCGATGAAATGGGCTATCGCCTCGTATTCGGTTTCCTGGCGGCAACCGTTGCGCTGTGTCTCTGGTATTTTGCCCGGCCCTTGCCCGCTTCGGATCGATAGAAGCAGGGCGATCGAAGCAGGGCGTGGTGGCGAATGGGCAAAGCGGCGTCAGAACGCGGTCAGCGCGTCCTTGCCTTCGGCCTCCAGTTCCGCTGTCTCGCGGTTCCAGAGGATGCGGCTGTATATGAAGATGGCAATGAACACGGCAGCGGCGACGCTCTTGATCGACCATGCCAGCGGAGCGATCAGACAGCCGCCGACGACCAGCAAAACGGGTCGCAGGAACCAGTTGACCGGCCCCTCCAGGTACCCGGCGATGGCGCCGCTCAGGGCATAGATCCCGATCAGGCCCCAGAAAAAGATCACCAGGGCGACGGGTATGTCGCCGGCCAGGAACGGCGTAAAAGCAAACAGGATCGGGATGAAGTAGAGGCCCTTGGCGATCTTCCAGGATGTCACGCCGGTTGCCATGGCCGGCGTCTTTGCGATCGCTGCCGCTGCAAAGGCGGTGATGCACACCGGCGGCGTGACGTTGCTGTCCTGCGACAACCAATAGATGATCATATGGGCCGATAACAGGGCGGTCGTCAGCATGGCCGGATCGAGGCTGGATTGCCGCACCTGGCTGAGCATTTCCGCCGGAATCTCGGCCACCAGAGCCGCAGCCTGATCGTAGGGCATGGGCTGCCCCAGCGCGTCGGCCAGATCGGGCCGCACGAGCATGGCGACGGATTGCGCCTGCTGGCTGATCGTGCCATCCGCAAAGGCGGCGATCAGGTCGCCGTGGGTGATCATTTCGAAAAGCGCCGGTGCCGAAAGGGTCGCAAGCACGATATAGGCCGCGGTCACCGGCAACCCCATGCCGAGGATCAGCGACGCCAGTGCCACCAGGATGATCGCGATCAGAAGGTTGCCGCCGGACCAGGCGCTGATCATCAGCGAAAACGTGCTGCCGATGCTCGTGGTCCCGATCATGTTGACCACGATGCCGATACCGATCAACAGTACCGCCGTTGCCGTCGCATTGCGGGCGCCGGTGGAAAGGGCTTCGACGATCGCTCTTGGCCCCATGCGATGATTCGGTGAAATCCACGATGCGGCGATAACGGCCAGGATCGAATAGCCGGCGGCATAGGTCGGCGTAAACCCCTGAACAAGAAGCGTGATCAGAACGGTGATCGGGATTACGGTATGGCCGCCCTGTCTCATGACCAGGGCCAGGGACGGTGCGTCCAGGTCGGCGCCGGTGATCCTGAGGCGCATGGCTTCGATGCGGACCCAGAACGCGACGGACATGAAGTAGAGGATGGCCGGCAGAAGCGCGACACCGATGATGTAGAGGTAGCTGATCTGGGTATAGCTGGCCATGATGAAGACGCCTGCGCCCATGATCGGCGGCATGAGCTGTCCCCCGGTCGACGCCGCCGTCTCGATGCCGGCCGCTGTCTTCGGGCGGAATCCTGCACGTTTCATCATCGGGATGGTGATGGTGCCGGTCGAAACGACGTTGGCCGTTGCCGATCCCGTGATCGAGCCCATCAGCGACGATCCCAGAACGGCAACGAATCCGGGACCGCCGATCAGGCGGCCTGTCGCGCATCGGGAAAGATTGATCATGAAGTCGCCGCCACCCGATCGCAGCAGAAAGGCACCGAACAGGATGAACATGAAGACATAGCTATAGGAAATCCGGGCAATCTGGCCGAACATTCCATCCGATCCGAAATAGGATCGATAGAAGATGATTTCGGCAGAAAGACCGGGGAACTGGAAGACGCCGGGCATATAGATGCCAAGACCGGCGGTATAGCCCATCGCCAGCATAATCAGGATCGGGATCGTCCATCCGGTCGTTCGGCGCACGAATTCCAGAACGAGAAGAACCGCCAGAACCGAGAAGATCCAGTCGGTCGCAATGAAGGTGATGCCGCGATCGTAAAGCGCTTCCTCCATCAACATCAGATAGGCAGCGGTGCTGAGCGCCAGAACGCCCAGAATGATGTCGATCCCGAGCGTCAGATTGCGGGCCGATGGCGACGTCGCCCGGCGCACAGGGTAGAGAAGGGCGCAGAGAAAGCCGAGTGTGCCGAAATGCAGGGCTGCGAACCACAGGTCGGACATGGTTCCCAGTGTGTTCAGGTAGATGTGGAGTATCGAGATCGCGGCCCCGAGCCACATTGCCAGGGTATGGGCAAAGGTCCCCGGCGGGCGCATTCCATCGGCCTCGGGATCCGGCGGGTCCGATGGCGGCAGGTCAGTCTGGTCGGTGGCGGTCACGATCGGCGTCTCTTCCCATGAAGAACCGGGCCCGGACGGAAACGGGAATCCGCCCGGCATCCGGCCGGAAACCATTGCGGAACCAATTTGATTCCCCGAACAACCAAGACAAACGGCACCCCGTTCCGTGCAGGATCGGGATGCCGCTCTGTCTGCTCAATGTGGTCTCATCATCGAGCCGGCGTGTTGACGCGTTATGGCCTCAGATTGTCGGGAATCTCCAGGCCCTGCTCCTCGTAGTAGCGCAGAGCACCGGGATGAAGCGGAGCTGGCAGTCCGCCGATCGCCGTTTCGAGGCTCATCGTGCCGGTTGCCGGATGGATGCCGCGCAGGAAGTCGAGGTTCTCGTACATGGCCTTGGTCAGCTCGTATACGTCTTCCTCGGCGACGTCGTTGCGGACGGCAAGAAAATTCGGCTGCGCGATGGTGGTGATATCGCGGTCGAGATTGGGATAGGTCCCGGCCTCGATGACGAATTCCGTCCACAGCGAGTATGGCCCGTTCGCCTGTTCGCGCTGTTCTTCGGTGAATTCCAGGATCGTGATATCGTTGCCCAGGTTGGCGAATGCTTCCGTCACGCCCGCGACCGGAGGGCCGCCCGGGATGTTCATGCCTTCGATGTTGCGGTTCTGCATGGATTCCGCACTTGGCCCATAACCCTGATAGACGACCTCGAAATGGTTATCGACGTCATAGCCCAGGTTGCCCAGGATGGTGCGGCCGGAGCCTTCGGTGCCGGAATCCCTGGCGCCGATCGAAAACGCCTCGCCTTCCAGGTTGTCCAGATCGGGAATCGTGCCGGTTTCCGCATGGTCGCTATAGACGACGAAATGCTCCACATTCGGCCACAGCATGGAAATCGACCGCATATAATCCTGCGGTTCCTCGAATTGCTCCTCGCCGCCCACGGCCCAGGCACCGAAAATGCCCTGAACGATCGCGAACTGGATCTCGTTGTCGCGCATCAGCCGGACGTTTTCGCCCGAACCGGCGGTGCTGATCGCGTTGAGCGAGAAGCCGTGCGTCGGTCTGAGTTGCACCTGACTGAGCGTTCCGACCGCCACGCCGACGGGATAATAGGTGCCCCCGGTCGTCGCGGTGCCGAGGATATAGAGCCGGTCGTCCTGCGCGTGCGCCACCGAAACGGTCAGCGCCAAGCCCGCAGCCGTCGCTGCCAGCAAACCCTTCATACGCGTGTCCCCCGAGAATTTTGCCATCTGTTCGTATTCCGATCGTTTTTGCTCCGAACCCGCCTGGTTGCGCGGTGGTCGAAGGTGTCGGTACATGTTCGGCCGGGCATCGATCGCCTATGCGGCCATTCAATCCAAAAAGGCTATCCTCGTGTGTGCCGAGCGGTCAACATTGGATTCAATGCCGACATTTTCCGAGCCGCGTGGCAGTCATGAAACCAACGGACTTGTTTTCCTGTCGCCGGACGACGATTTAATCCCGCATGTGTCTTGGCGGTACGCGCTGAGCACGGGCCCAGAGGACAGGCCATGGACAGGATCGTAACGGTTTTTCGAATGGTGAGCCGATTGTCGCGGCTGGGCGGTCTGGCCGAGCGGGTCAACGTCTCGGCGGCCGTCGCCGGTGCGACCGCCGATGAGGCGGAGACGGTCGAGCGGGCCGTGGTCGAGGCTGTCGCCAACGCCATCAAGCACGGCTATGATGGCCAGTCGAACATGCCGATGAAGATCGTCGTCGCCTGCACGCCGGCCGGGCTCATGATCGATGTCTTCGACAGCGGGCCGCCGATTCCGCCCGCCGTCATCGCGTCCATGCGCGGTTGCCGCAATTGGGACCCGTCCGATCCGGCACCCGAGGTCGGCGCAGGCCTGCCGACGATCGGCGCCTGTATGGATGGCGTGGCGTACAACCGGCGGCTCGGCGTCAACCGGCTGCGGATGACGAAGAATCTCGGCTGCGCGGCTCCGGAGGCGCAGAAGCGCGGCGCCGCCTGAGGCGGCCCGCGTCCTGTTCGGCCGGCCCCATCAGGCCACCTGGAAGAGATCGACCTTCATTGGCTGATCAAACGCGACCCTGCCGTCGGACGGCGTGCCGAGGGTCGTGAAGCGCCGCTCCAATTCATCCTGCATCGACCTGACTACGGCCAGCCGATCGGGATCGACCCGGGCCATCTCGGCGGCAAAGTCTTCGACGCTGTCGAATTTCTGCACGATCCGGTAGTGCACGGTGGTGCGCGGGGTCAGGCCCATATCCCCGGCTTTGGCGAGATGTTCCTGCGCGGCTGCCCTGATCTCCGTTTCGTCGTCCACCGGACGCATCAGTTCGAAATAGGGTCCCTTGGCCAGCGGTTCCTGAACATAGAGATAGCCACCGGGCTTCAAGACCCGCGCTGCTTCGCCAAGTGCCCGCGTCATGTCGGCAACGGGAACGTGATGGAGCGCGTTGGCGTAAATGATCGCATCGGCGCAATGGTCGGGCAGCGGAAGGTCCTGGCCGGTGCCGTAAAGATAGCGTTCGTTGCTGATCGGTGTTTCCTGCCGGGCCGCGTCAAGCGCCGCTTGACCGCATTCGATACCCGTTACCTCCGCGCCTTCGCGGGCCAGCCGGCGGACCAGCCCGCCGTTGCCGCAGCCGACATCGATGATTGTGCGGCCCTGCAGGTCCAGAAGTTCGGTGAGGACATCGATATTTTTGCGCACCGGTAGCGACATATTGAAATTTTCCCATAGGCCCGGATTGCCATCAGTCGTCCGATGGCGCTGCCGGGACGTTTCCGAGTGAGATAAGACGGTCGCAAGGTAGCCGAATTATCGCTCGGGTGCCAACCTGCGGCTCGCTGGCGATTTCCAGCGAACCGCCATGCTGTTCGCACAGGCGTTGCGCCAGCGACAGGCCGAGTCCGGTTCCCTCGAACCGCCGGTTGCGATCGCCGTGGACCTGAGTAAAGGGCTGCATCGCCCGCCCGATTTCCTCCGGTGTCATGCCGACCCCCGTGTCGGAAATTTCAATCAGCATTTCGCCGCTTGTTGTATCCAGCATTGCCGAGGTCTTTACCAGGCCGTCCTTGCCGGTGAATTTCACGGCATTCGATAAAAGGTTAAGCAGTATCTGCTTTATTCTGACAGGATCGGCCCGAAGATAGGGCAGACTGGCTGCTATGTCGCGGTCGAGATGGACGCCGCTCGCGACGGCCCGCTCCCTGACCAGCGCCAGACATTTTCCGACGGTCTCACCGATATCGATGACATGCTCGGCCAGTTCGAATTTGCCGACCTCGATCTTTGAAAGGTCGAGAATGCTGTTGATGATTTCCAGAAGATGCCGCCCGGAATCGAGAATGTCGGCGACATAATCCTTCTGCCTGTCGGACAGGGAGCCGAACATCTCCTGGTCTAGCACTTCGGAAAATCCGATGATGGCGTTCAGTGGCGTTCGCAGCTCGTGGCTCATATTGGCCAGAAACTCGGTCTTCGAACGATTGGCGGCCTGGGCCGAATACCGTTCCTGGCGAAGTTGACGCTCGTAAGAGATCCTGTCCTCAAGCGTTCTCACGATCAACTGGATCAGGGGCCGACCTTCGACCGTTACCGATGTCGCCCGCAAGGCGGCCGGAACGAGAGAACCGTCCGGACGCCTGAGGGCGAATTCGTCGTCTATGGTCGCCGACTCAGCGGCAGCGGTGCTGAGAAGCCGATCGAGCCGCGCAAGGTCGGAATCGGCGAACAGAGCCCGATAATCGTGATTCACCAGCGTTTCCAGTGCGCGACAGGTAACCACGGTCGCCTGGCGATTTGCCTCGATCACGGTCCCGGATTCGAGATCGAGAATGACGATGGCGTCTCTGGCTGCCTCGAACAGGGCATAGTGCCGGGCGACCGTTGCGCCCAGCGCCTTTTCGGCCTCCTTGCGGTCCGAAATGTCGATCGTCAGGCCATGATGCCCCCGGCGGATGCCGGTAATCGGATCGAATACCGGGATCATGACAACGCGGACCCAGACCTCGCCACCGTCCTTTCGCTGGAATTTGTGCTCAAGATCCATCGGCATTTCGAGTTTATGCGGAAAGCTCGTGAAGCCTGCGTTTATCCGCAGCACTTCGTCGCGTGGCATGAACTCTGCCGGGGTGTGGCCGTACATTTCCTGTGGTTCATAGCCCAGAATACGCGTGACCCCCTCACTGATGAAGCCGATACGGCCGTCACGATCGGTTTTCCACGAGAAGGCGGCATAGGCGGCCGACAAGGCACGCAGACTGCGCTGCAGCGACCAGGTCTCGTCGCCGGTTTCCGTCGGAACCGTCGTCAGCACAGTGTCGTCGGTTTGCTGCACCACATCGAGTTCATCGGTGATCCGGGTATCGATCCTGAGCGCGACGGCGCTGAAGCCGCCGCCAGCATTCATTGGCGTCAGGGTTGCCCAGGGACGCGCAGTCCATGGTACCTCGTCTGTGCCATAGTTCAGCGGAAAAGGTCGAACGAGCGGCGTGCGCATGTCGATGGCGCGCTGTATCGAGTCCGCAAGGGCATGGCGGGCGGCGTCGCATATGTGTTTTGCGGCGTCGAGCGGGCACGGCATGGCAACGGTTTCCGGCAAGCCCACGATCGCGCCGAAGTCCCTGGACCCCATCAGCACCGTGACTGCCGACCCGGCGCTGATCGGATCCGAGCTGCCGACGATGCCCAGTATGGCAACGAAGTCGCCGCGCTCGCTGGATCCGTGGCCGGTTTCGTCGTCACGCGCTCCCTCGTCCCGGTAAGGGCCGGGAACGCTGGTTGCCATATGGGAATCGCGCATCGTCGAAACCTGTAATTCACGGTCGGTCCGGCCCGTAAGGCGCCTGAATACTATTGCGATAGAGGAGATTAGTTAGGGAACGATTAATCGTAGGATGCAGGCGCCAGGAGTGGGCCGGATGGCCGGACTATATGGCCTGATCGTACCTGATGAACCCTCCGGACTGGCGCTTCCACAATCGGCTGTATATTCCCCGCCGGTCGACGAGATCGGTATGCGTGCCTTCCTCGACGATTCGTCCCTGGTCCAGAACGACCAGACGGTTCATGGCGGCGATGGTGGAAAGACGGTGGGCAATGGCGATGACCGTTTTGCCCTCCATCAACTGATCGAGCTGTTCCTGGATGGCGGCTTCGACCTCGGAATCCAGTGCCGATGTCGCTTCGTCGAGGATCAGGATCGGAGCATCCTTGAGGATGACGCGGGCGATGGCGATACGCTGGCGCTGCCCCCCGGAGAGCTTGATGCCGCGCTCGCCGACATGGGCGTCGTAACCTGTCCGGCCGTGGGGATCGACCAGGTCGGGGATGAAGGTGTCTGCCTTGGCGTGGCGCGCGGCTGCGGCAATGTCGGCGTCCGAGGCGTCGGGCCGGCCATAACGGATATTGTCGCGGATCGACCGGTGCATCAGCGATGTGTCCTGGGAGACCATCGCGATATTCGCCCTAAGGCTGTCCTGGGTCACCGACGCAATATCCTGACCATCGATGGTTATCCGGCCGCCTTCCAGATCGTGAAACCGGAGCAGGATGTTGACGAGCGTCGATTTGCCGGCGCCGGAAGGACCGACCAGGCCGATTTTCTCGCCGGGCGCCACTGTCAGGCTGACGTCGTCGATGACGCCGCTGCCGCCTTCGCCGACGGTTCCCCCCGAAGCCGAACCCGAATCCGGGTCGGCGCCATAGTTGAACCGGACGTTCTCGAAGCGTATTTCACCTTTGGTGACCTGCAGCGGACGGGCTCCGGGGGTGTCCATGACGACGTTCGGGCGGGAGACGGTGTCGACGCCGTTCTGAACCGTGCCGATGTTCTCGAAAAGCGACGTAATCGTCCGCAATACCCAGCCGGACATCTGGGTCAGGCGGATGATGAGACCGTTGGCGGTGGCGATCGCGCCGACACTGATGGCGCCCGCCTGCCACATGGTGATCGATTGAACGGCGATCGCCAGGATCAACAGGCTGTTCAGAACCGTAAGGGTGACGGTCATGGTCAGGATCGATCGCATCAACTGGCGAAACGTAGACGTGTGCCGGTCGATGCCGACGCGGGCAAACTGGTCTTCGCGTTCTCCGTGGGCGAACAGCTTGACCGACTGGATGTTCGAATAGCTGTCCACGATCCGGCCGGACAGCGACGAGTTTGCCTCGGAAACGGCGGCCGACCGCGCCCGAACCGGCGGTACCATGGTCATGATGACCACGGCATATCCGACCATCCACAGCGCCACGGGGATCAGAAGTCGCCAGTCCAGCCCGACAAGCAGGGCAATGGTGCCGATAAGATAGATCGCCAGAAACCATACACCGTCGATCACGTTGACCACGGCTTCGCGCAGGGCCGGCCCCGTCTGCATCACCTTTTGCGCGATGCGGCCGGCAAAGTCGTTCTGAAAGAAGTTCAGGCTCTGGCGCACGACATAGCGATGGTTTTCCCAGCGCACCCGGTTCGTCAGGCCCGGCACGATCGCCAGATTAATAAGTCCGCGCGATGCCAGCGTGGAAATCGGCCGTATGATCAAAGCGACCACCGCCATTCCAACGAGCGCCCATCCGTGCACTTCAAAGAACAACGCCGGATCGGTGTTGGCCATCCAGTCGACCAGCAGTCCGAGAAAGGCATAGAGAGCCAGTTCCGACACGGCAGCAATGCCGGCAATGACGAGCGTGACGGCGATCAGCCCCTTGAGCGGGTGCAGATAGGCAAGGAAAAATGCTGCCGTCCGGTCGGGCGGTCGGCTGGGTGTGCCGGAAGTCGAGCCAGGCCGGATTGGGTCCAGGAGTCGCTCGAAGAACGCATAAATCGAATCCATGGATGAAACGGGCCTTATCGGTTGCGGTGCGGGGCAGGTCCTGCTCACCCGCCAGGGCGTCTTCCCCGGGCAATCATGGTAGCAACCGTAGTGATGTCAGGTCGCTGTGCCGCGCGAAGACCGGAGCGGCCGGTGGGGGGTGCGTGAATATCTGCCCCCATCGACGGCCTCCGGAAGATGTGCAGCAAGATAGCCGCACCGAATGCCCTTTACAAGGCGAGGCACCGTACCTAGCTTTCGTTCAAACCAAAGGGGCGGCGCGCGCCTCAGCACCCTTTACCCGAAAGGCGAACAGACATGACGGAAAACGCTGTTCATCAATCCATTGCCCGGGAAGTATCCGGCAATGATGTCGTGCTCTTCATGAAGGGTACTCCGGATTTCCCGCAATGCGGCTTTTCCGCAACGGCCGTGGCGGCCCTGGGCAATCTTCAGGTTCCGTTCGCTGCCGTAAACGTTCTCGAAAGCGACGAGATTCGTCAGGGCATCAAGGAGTTCTCTTCATGGCCCACCATTCCCCAGCTCTACGTAAAGGGTGAGTTCGTCGGCGGCTGCGACATCATCAAGGAGATGTACTTCTCCGGCGAATTGCAGACCCTGATGAAGAGCAAGGACATCAACGTTCTGGAAGGCCCGCCGCCCGGCACCGGGAGCTCGGACTCCCAGGCCTGAACTGACCGACCCGGATAACACTGTCCCGGCGATTACCGGTCGGCGGCAGGCATGAGAGACGCCTGTGCCGCCACCGGGCAAACGCAAAAATCCATGATGTAACCAGACGTCCGACGTAGCAAGGCGGGGGATTTCGAACCGTGTCCACTGATTATCACATCAATGTGATCGACCACGAAGGCATCGCGCACAAGGTGCCGGCGCGCCCTGGCATGCCCGTCATGCGGCTGATCGCCGATGCCGGTCTGCTGATTCGGGCGGAATGCGGCGGCTGTTGTTCCTGTGCAACCTGCCATGTGCATGTCGACGATCAATGGTTCAGCGTGGTCGGAGAGCCCAGCGCGGAAGAGGAGAACACCCTCGACTCCGCCATGGATATCGGGGACACATCGCGTCTCTCATGCCAGATGTCGTTCGTTCCCGAGTGGGACGGATTGACTGTCACCCTGACGCAGGACACGCTTTAGGTACGGCCCCCGGCGCACCCGCTATCAAGGCCGCCCCCACGATTTAATGCCCCTGAATGGCCATCAGCTAAGCACATTGCTATGATGGTTTGAACCGTCTGGAACAGCGGCAGGGCAGGGGCTGTGCGTATGGAAATTCGTTCAGCGAAAAAACCCTGGGGGGAGCAATTGCGCACTGTTTGCGGCAGTCTCACGGTTTGTTTCGCGGTTCTGGTGGCCGGCACCGGTCTGGCCCGGGGTGAAGACGCGGGAAGCTATCAGACGGCTGCGGTCGATGACGCGAACAGCGTCTTGAGCAGTGACGACTGGCCCGTCCGCAGCGTTACCGGCTCGGCAATTGACATATCCTGGCCGGTCGTTGAAACGCTGGACCCCAGCTATGGCGAGCCGGTCACGTTTCCCACCCGCAACCCGTTCACACTGACGCACTGGTTGCTCGGCATTGAAATCGGCGAACCGCATGTGGCACAGGCCCGCCTGTTCGTCCCTGAATCGGCGACAGCGGAGGCGCCGGTACCGGCCGTCGTCCTGATGCACGGGGCCGGCGGCGTTCTTCCGGCGCGGGAGATTGCCTATGCCCGGCAACTTATGGCGTCGGGCATCGCTGCCATCGTGGTCGACAGCTTCGGTTCCCGAAGCGAGTTCACCGGGAATCTTTACGCTGCACGCATCTTCAGAACGACCGAGATGATGATGGTGGCCGACGCCTATGCGGCTCTCGATTATTTGTCGGTTGTCGAAGGCGTTGACGAGTCGCGCGTCGCGCTCATGGGCTTTTCCTATGGCGGGATCACGTCGATGATCGCGGCTCAGGCCCAGGTGGCCGAGGTCGCAATGGCGGATGAGGATCGGCGGTTCGTGGCCCATATCGCCTATTACGGACCATGCATTGCCCGGTTCGCCGACCGCCGCACGACAGGAGCCCCGGTACTTTTCCTGATGGGTGGAAGGGATGCGCTGGTCGATCCCGAACGCTGCGAGGATGTGGCCGAGGATCTTCGTGCCGGTGGCTCGCCGGTCAGGACCGTGTTCTATGAAGATGCCTATCACCAGTGGGACGGTGCGCTGGTTGGCCCACGGCGGATCGGCTACAACATAGCGCCCTGCGACATGCGCATCGGTCCCGATGGGGTCGTCTGGGACGGGCGGACCGGCCTGCCCATGACGGGACCGATCACGCGTCTGGCGATCCTGATGTCCTGCACGACGACCGAAGGTTTCCTCGTCGGCCGGGATGACGAGGTTCGGCATCAGTCGAACGCCGAAGTGGCCCGGGTGCTGGAATCCGTTTTCAACCACCCCGGCCGCGATCCCTGGTCCGACCATGCCGGAAGTGTCGTGACCGAGACCCCGATCCGGTGAACCCCCGATTCGGTGAACGAAGCGCTTGACACCGTGGCGCCTGAAGCCCTAATAACCCGGCCATCTTGACAGTCTGCGAGACGGTCGGGCGCGTAGCTCAGCGGGAGAGCACTCGCTTCACACGCGAGGGGTCACTGGTTCAATCCCAGTCGCGCCCACCATTCTTCAAGTTGGTTATCCCCAAATTGATTCCTCCCAGGCGATTGTCACGAGTGCGTGCCGGAATTTCGGCGTGCCTTGTGCGACGACCAGATCCGGGGAAACTGGCTTTCCACGAGCGGTGCGCCGTCACGGGCGAGAAAGCCGACACCCAAGCCAAACCCTTCATATCGCAGGATAACCATCCGGCTTTTGCGCGATTTCGGCATCTGCCCGTTGTCGAGTTCGATCGTTCGACGGGCGTGGAAGGCGTCACGTTGATCGGCCGTCAGGTCGATTACGTTGCCGCTTGCGAACGGCGCAAGGGCCATGGCGGCCGCTGTGGTCATCTTCGGCGCCGTCCCGCGGGCTCGCGCCAGCGGCAAACCGTATGTCGCCGGGACCGGGTGCGAGGGCGCCTGAAGATCGCGGGCGACCATCACGATTGCCTCGCCCTTGGCGACGAGCACACGGCCGTCGAACGCGGCATCGGGAAGCCCGAATATGTCCTGATAGGCCGCGCGCAGTGCGCCGTGATCTTCGTCGCGGAAAGCCCGGTGCCGGTGGCGTTCGGGCATCTGACCGGGGGGCTCTCCGAGGACATCGATCGCCGCGGCGAAGAAGCCGCCGGTCCCGGCGATATGCGGCCAAAGCCTGACCGACCTTGCCAGTTCCGGCGCAAGCGGCCGTCCGCCGGAGGATAAGCCGGTTGTGCCGGTGAGGCCGGGCGAGGTGCGCAGCCCCGGCAATCTGACATCCGCCAGTCGTGCCCGATCGCCGACGTCGTTCAGGACAGCGGCAACGACGCCCTCGTTCTCGTCGGGGCAAAAGGTGCAGGTGGAATAGACGACCCTCCCGCCGGGCCGGCACAGATCGATCGCCCGGCGCAGCAGTGCCTTTTGCTGACCCATGACCCAGCGGCGGTATCCGGGGTCGACCACGCGGTCGGGATCGCGGCTGACCTTCGACGAGCCTTCCGACGTACAGGGAGCGTCGACCAGGACGCGGTCGAACGCTCCGGCGGGCAACGGAAAGGTGGCACCGTCGTGCACGACTGACACAATGCGGTCGAGTCCGAGGCGAAGCGCGGTGTCACGCACGACGCCGAGCCTGTGGGCGTCGCGGTCGTTGGCGACGGTCGTCCCCGTCGGCCCCACCGCCAACGCGATTTGCGCCGTCTTGTTGCCCGGCGCCGCGCAGAGATCGAGCACCCGTTCACCGGGCTGCGGTTGCAGCAGGGCCACGGGCATCATCGAGGCTTCTTCCTGACCCTGATAGAGCCCGGCCCGATAGGCCCAATGACGACCGGGCGAACCGACCTTTGGAAGCCTGATGCCCGATGGCATCCAGCCGAGGGGTTCGGCGCGCCAGCCATCGGACTGGAATCGCTCGATCAGCGACGGCGGGCCAATGCGGGCAGTGTTGACATGAACCGTCGGTGGCCTGGAAGCGTTCAGTGCATCGTTCAGTGCCTCGATATCCGCGACGATCGAACGATACGGCTCTAGGCCGGGGCGGAGATGGCGCATGGTGGTCGTCTATCCCTGGTTCAAGACTCGGTCCGTGATATGGGCCGCCGGCGCCGGTCACTGCATTGACAACGGTCATAGCGGGTGCGGTTCGACGCGCAAAGAGCCCTGGCCTGCCGACACCGAAAAAATTTGTGGAACCGAAGCTGGATCAGCGTTGTCAATACCGGGACAGGTAAAGTGAAGGGAGAGAGATCCATAGCATTTGATGGAATTGAGTGCAGCGCATCCATGAAAGCGGCTGTAATTAGGTTTTTCTAATGCGGCTACATCTGGGTTGCGCTTCGATATTGATCGAATGCTTCAAATTATCAGGGATTGCCATCAATAGCAGTCCTGGATCGTGGATCTGCTTTGCCGTCGTGTGAAGAGATATACAGTCAGAAGGAAAGGATGGTTCCCATGGCTAAGATGATCACGAAGACCCGGACCCTTTTTGCGGTCTTGTTGGCAGTTTCGAGCATGGCCTTTGTGACGGCCTGCGACGAAGTGGATGACACTGGTGGTGGTCAGCCTCCGCCGGAGCAGCCGATGCAATAATCGGCTCAGCACTTGCACCCAGCACTTGCAGGGGAGCGCTCCGCCGGTTTGGCCGGCGGGGCGTTTTCCGTTCGTAGCGCCGTTTGGCCTATCGGTCGAAAAAGCTGTTGCCCTTGTCGTCGACCACGATAAAGGCATCGAAATTCTCGACCTCGATCTTCCAGACGGCTTCCATGCCGAATTCCTCGAAATCCAGTGCCTCGACCGAGGTAATGCAGTCCTGTGCCAGCCGGGCCGCCACGCCGCCGATCGTGCCCAGATAGAACCCGCCATGCTCGCGGCATGACGCTGTTACTGCCGGATCGCGGTTGCCTTTCGCCAGCATGACCAGCGATGCGCCGACAGCCTGAAAGGCGGGGACATAGCTGTCCATTCTTGCCGCAGTTGTCGGGCCGAACGATCCGGATGCCATGCCCTCCGGCGTCTTGGCCGGGCCGGCATAATAGATCGGATGGTTCTTCATATAATCCGGCAACGGCTCCCCCTTCGACAGCCGCTCTTCCAGATAGGCATGAACCAGATCGCGGGCGACGATCATGGGTCCCGTCAGCGAAAGGCGCGTTCCCACGGGGTGGCGGGTGAGCGTTGCGCGAATGACGTCCATCGGCTGGTTCAGATCGACCGGGACGGCGGTCGATTCCTGGGCGGCGATGTCTGGCAGCAACCTTTCCGGCGACCGTTCCAGCGCCTCCAGGAAAACGCCATCCTCATCGATATACGCTTTGGCCTGCCGATCGGCCGAACAGGAAACACCGAGTCCGATCGGCAGCGAGCCGTTGTGGCGCGGCAGACGGACGACGCGGACGTCGTGGCAGAAATACTTGCCCCCGAACTGAGCGCCGATGCCGAAGTCGCGCGTGATATGGAGAATTTTTTCTTCCAGCCCCTTGTCGCGAAACGCCCTGCCTTCGGGCGAGCCGGTTTCGGGCAGGGCATCCAGTTCCTTGCAACTGGCCAGCTTGACGGTTTTCAGCGTCTGTTCCGCCGACAGGCCCCCGATCACGATCGACAGGTGATAGGGCGGGCAGGCGGCGGTCCCCAGCGCACGGATCTTTTCTTCAAGGAACGCCAGCAGCCGGTCTTCGCGCAGCACGCCCTTGTTCTGTTGAAAGAGGAACGTCTTGTTCGCCGATCCGCCGCCCTTGGCGATGAACAGCAGCTTGTAGCGGTCGCCGGCCCCGGCCGCGATGTCGATCTGGGCGGGAAGATTGGTGCCGGTGTTGCGCTCCTCGTCCATGCTGAGCGGGGCGAGCTGGCTGAACCGCAGATTGCGCGTGCGAAAGACCTCGGCGATACCGGCCGACAGCGCCGCCGCATCGGTTCCGCCGGTCAGCACGCACTCGCCCTTCGTGCCAGTGACGATCGCGGTACCGGTATCCTGACACATCGGCAATTTTCCGGCGGCGGCGATCACGGCGTTGCGAAACATCTCGCGGGCGACGGTGCGGTCGTTGTCCGACGCTTCGGGGTCCTCCAGTATGGCGGCCAGCGATTTCAGGTGCGCCGGGCGATACAGGTGCGAAATGTCGGTAAAGGCCTCTCGTGCCAGCCGCGTCAGCACGGCGGGCGATACCTCCAGGAAGCGCCGATCGCCCAGCTGGCGCAACTCGACCGTTTCACCTTCTTCCAGCGAAAGCCGCCGATAGACGGTGTCGTCGGGGCCGGGCTGGAAGATGGGGCTATAGTCAACCGGTCCCGGTTCTGTCTCCCGATGGGTCCCGGACGTCGTGTGCGCCGTGTCAGTCGTCATCGCATCCAGCCTGTATATCTCATTTGCCGATATCGAGGGTCGCGCATCGCGGCCGTTCCTATTAGAAACATAAGGTACAATAGGGCTCTCGGCCACCAACTCCGAGGGATCGCGCACTCACGTATCGGGAAACACCGCCATAATGTCGAAGGATCTGGAAGGGCTGCTGGTCGTATCGCTCGAACAAGCCGTCGCGGCGCCTTATGCGTCCTGCAAACTGGCTGATGCCGGGGCGCGCGTCATCAAGCTGGAACGGGCGGAAGGCGATTTCGCGCGGGGCTACGACAAATATGTCAACGGCCTCAGTGCCTATTTCGTCTGGTTGAATCGGGGCAAGGAGTCCGTCTGCATCGATATCAAGAATGCCGAGGACAGCGCCTTTCTGCATAACCTGATCGCGAAGGCCGACATTTTTATACAGAATCTGGCCCCGGGCGCGGCCCAGCGTGCCGGTTTCGGCAGCGACGAGCTAAGGGCACGCTTCCCGCGCCTGATTTCGTGCGATATCAGCGGCTATGGGCTGGAGGGGCCGTATCGCGACATGAAGGCCTATGATTTCCTGGTGCAGGGAGAATCCGGCCTCGCGATGGTGACCGGCACGCCGGAAAGCGGCGCCCGCGTCGGCGTTTCGGTTTGCGATATCGCCGCGGGCATGTACTCCTATCAGGCCATCCTGGAGGCTTTGTTCGCCCGCGAGCGGACCGGCAAGGGCCGCGGTATTCAGGTTTCCCTGTTCCATGCCCTGGCCGACTGGATGAACGTGCCGTTCCTTCAGTACCTTTATGGCCAGCACACGCCCGCGCGCAGCGGCCTGAACCATCCAACGATCGCGCCCTATGGCGCCTATCGCTGCAGGGGCGGCGAGGAAATTCTGATCTCGATCCAGAACGCCCGCGAGTGGAAGAAGCTGTGCGAAGAAATTCTGGAGCGACCTGATATGGTTGATGATCCGGCTTTTGCCACGACACCCGACCGCGTGGCCAACCGGCCGCAACTCGACACTATCATCAACGGCGTCTTCGGAACGATGGACCGCGACGAACTCGCCGACCGTCTGTTCAAGACCGGTATTGCCTTCGGGCGGCTGAGCAGTCTGGAGGATCTGGTTCACCATCCCCAGGCCCGGCACGTGCGCATCGCCACTTCGGCCGGTGAAATCAAGGTGCTCGCTCCGCCGGCGGTGATAGATGAACCCCGTGAAGATTACGGCGCCGTTCCGGAACTGGGGGCCGACACCGACAGGGTGAAGGCGGAATTCACGACCGGCCGGTCCTGATCGTCTGCGAACCGGCGGCGGAGGTCAGGGAGCCGGACGCCCGTTATCCGCCGCCGATGTCAGCGCCGAGCCACTGTCATCGAGAACGAGTGAAACGAGCGCCAGCGGCCGGTCCTGATCGTCCGTCGGTCGCCGCCCCGTCGCCCGAAACCCCAGAGAACGATAGAAGGCGAGCGCCCGTTCGTTGCGTTCGTAGACCTCGAGCGACAAACGACCCTTGCGCCGGATCGCGTCCTCGATGAGGCGTCGGCCGATACCCTTGCGGAAACGAGCCGGATCGACGAACAGTCCGCCGATGAAATCGTCGAGCAGTGCGATGAACCCGGCAACTGTGCCGTCCACGACCGCAACTCGCGTCTGTGCCATCGGCATATACACATCCCGAACCTTGCGTTCGTCGGCATCCAGGTCCCGGGTCGTCAGAAACGGGTGACCGTCTTCGGATGCGGCGCGCCAGATGGCCATGCAGCCTGGGAGATCAGTGGCGGCATTATAGGGCTGGATATCCATCTCGACCGTCATCGGTGGAAACAATCTTCGTCGTATTGCGGGACTGCCGGTATATCAAACTCCCGGGACGGTTCAAGCGCGTAGCAGAGGATCGGGCCTGCCGACGGCAGCCCGGCTATAGCTGCGGTTCGGAAGTCGACGAAACATAGGCTCCGACCAGCACTATGCGCGTGGCTCCGTCGTCGTCGGAGCGCATCGGCAGTAGAAGCCTGTCGAAGCTGATCGGTTTTCCGTGCCATGCGGGCTGTCGATGGCGGATCAGGACGGGCTGCGGGTCGCCGTGGACAGTGCGATAGGACTCGGCGATTTCGTCCGCAAGCGCGTTCCTCAGACTTTCGCGGTATCGCCGACCGGTAAGCTCGTCACCGATCGCCGCCGTCAATTCGCTTCCAAAGATACGATAGTGGAAATCGAACGGGTCACCCGCAACGTCGACAACGTTCAGATAGCCGAGCCATTGTTGCAGTTCGAGCACATCGAAATCGCGCCACGAGGGCAGCGTCCCGTCAACGCATTTGCCGTGCCAGAGAGTGTAAAGATCCCTCAAGCCGGGCAGGGCCTGAAGCCGGCGCTCGAGTTCGGTGCCCACGAAGGGTCCGGTGGATGTATCCCGATCGGGTGCGTTGCTATGTGGAAGGCCGGTATCGGAAAACTGCATCTGCCTGATCTTTCGGCTGGAAAAACATAAATATAACTACCATTTAACATAAATGTCGCCGATATTGTCAGTATATAATAAACGGTCGATTTAATTGTAGCATCACTGTATTAACGATGGCTTATAATGACTTGGTGCGGGTGTATATTTTTGTCAATGATTTACAACTTTAAGTAGACAAGATTGCAATATTTCTGCAAAATATACAAAATCCTTCACCATCCTCGATCGCGGGCTCTGATTAGGCACAGTCATTGAATCAGCCGAACGGTTCAGCCAGGAACCGTGCCAGTTCGCGGAGCGCACCGCGATTACCGCCGGCCGCCGGCAAGTTTGCCGGCCGCCGGGTGGCGGCGCAGGCGCCACTTGGCGACGATGCCGATGGCCGGGCTGATCGCGAGCGGCGCGAAGCCATACCGCCAGCCTACGGCCTCGACGGCACGCGCGATCAGATGAATGGTGACGAGCGTCAGCAGGAAGCCGGCAAAGGTCTGGATCGTCAGCATGGTGGCGACGAGCGGAAGCTCGGCCAGTTCGATTTTGCTGGCCGAGAATTGCGGTGAATCAGCAACCACGGCCGCGCCCCAGACCAGGCACAGAAAGTATAACACGCTGCTTTTTTGGATCCGGGGCCCGCTGTCTACGCTCTCCCGGCGCGTGTGGTCCCCGGATGTCGCTTCGCTCCTCCGGGGATGAGGTAGAGAGGCGGCGCAAGAATGAAATCCCTGCCCCGGATCGTGCTTCGCCTATCCGAAAGGTGAGAAGGGGCGGTGTCGATTATCGACCGGTCAGAAGCTTCCTGACCGTCGAGAGCAGGGTATCGTTCGGAACCGGCTTTGGCAGGAACTCGATATTCCTTAGATGGACCGGAACGATATGATTGGGGTAGCCCACTCAGAAAGGCAAACGGGATGCTGGCGGCGGCAAGGCGGTCGGCGACGGCATAGCTATCCCCGTCGTTGACGCAGATATCAAGCAGCGCCGCGTCTACCTGCTGGGAATCCAGAAGCCGCATCGCCCGCTCGACGCTGGGCACCGGGCCCGCGATCCGGTATCCGCCCGACCGCAGCCCACTCGCCTGATCCTCGGCGATCAGCCATTGATCTTCGACAATGAGAACGTGCGGTCCTGCGGCCAATCTACCCCCTATGGGCTGTGCAGAAAGGAGAGTCGGACTTTCAAACCATCGGTATGGAAGTTTGTTTCGACCTCACCATTCAGCTTGTATTCGATCTCGCCTCTGATCAGCTTCAGACCGAAATTCACCTGGCCCGGTTCTTCGACCGGTGGGCCATCCTGCTCGCGCCAGTCCAGACGGAAGGTATCCCCTTCGACCGACCATGTCACGAAGACGCGGCCATCGTTCGTAGAAAGGGCACCGAACTTCGACGCGTTGGTCGCCAGTTCATGCAGCACCATCCCGACGGCAAGTCCCTGCTGTGGCGGAAGCGACACATCGTCGCACCCATGGAGGATTGCACGTTCAAGTCCGAAGGGCTCGATTTCCTGCGTGACGAGGTCGCGCACCGATGCCTCCTGCCATTTCCTGCGCGACAGCAGGTCGAAGGTGCGGGCCATGGCGTGGAGCCGGCCGACAAAGGCGTCGTTGAACTCATCGGGCGACAGTGTCGTGGCGCGGGTCTGGTTGGCGATGCTGACCACAACGGCCAGCATGTTCTTGACCCGGTGGTTCAACTCGGCGACCAAAACCCTCTGCTGCTCCTCTGCCTTAGCCAGACGCGTGACATCAATGAAGGTCACGACGACGCCGCGAATGTTTTCGTCGGCGTCCCGGTACGGAATCAGCCGCACGAGATATTTCTTGCCTTCGGCGTCGTGCGACAGGTGATGCTCGCGGATCTCGCCGGTGTCGAAGACCATACGAATATCCGTCTGCAGTTCCGGATAGTCGAGATTGTTGGACAGGTCGGTCAACGGCCGCCCGATGTCAGACGGCAGCAGACTGAAAAAAGACGAAACCGCCGGCGTATAGTTGCGGACCCGGAGGTTGCGATCGAGGAACACGGTCGCGATCTGGGTGCTGGAAAACAGGTTCTTCAGGTCCGCGTTCGCACGGTCCAGTTCCTCGACCTTGCTGTTGAGCTCGGCATTGATGGTATTAAGTTCCTCGTTCAGCGACTGCATCTCTTCCTTCGAGGCTTCGAGTTCCTCGTTGGTCGATTGAGCCTCTTCGTTGACCGAGACCAGTTCCTCGTTCGAAGACTTGAGTTCTTCCAACGCCGTTTCGTATTCCTCGATCGTGGATTGCAGCCGGTCCCGCGTTTCCCGAAGCTCCCGTTCGAGCTCCGCCGTGTCATCCGGGCGGCGTCCGCATTCCGCTGCGATCTCGCCCGGATTGCGTATCGGGCTCTGCGGCTCGAAAAGGATGAGCAACAGTGGTTCCCGCGTGCTTGTATCGTCGAATGGCTCGACACTGATCCGCATGATCTGGCTGCGGCCATCGCCGTATTCGACGGCAATGTTATCCCTCGCCGCCAGCTGGCGTGTTTCCGTTACCTCGCGCAGTGCGGCGCGCAGATCCATACGCAGGCTGCGTCGAACCATGCTCAGGATCTGCCGCGTGGGCGCACCCTGTGGTGCCTCGAGCAGGTGTCCGGTCTTGGCGGAATAATAGACCACATCCCCATCGTTATTGACGACCACATGCGGCGGCGCATGACGTTCCAGCACCCGCGCCTCGACCGACTGGCGCAGCGCGTATCCGGTTGTGCGCCCATCGCCGGTGCCGGAAAATCCGGCCCCGGGCGACCGGGTATCGGTACCGCCATGGAAGGCCGGCAACCGGCCGATGCGAGTGACGTGTTCGCGGGCCTGGAAAATCCGGCGTTTCTTGTCGATCGTCACGAACAGATCGGCGTGCTGGCTAAGGCTCTCCGAACTTCCCAGAAACAGGAATCCCCCCGGCCGCAGCGAGTAGTGAAAGGCGGGAATGACAAGGTCCTGCGCCTCCGGGCTCAGATAGATCAGCAGGTTCCGGCAGGTCACCAGATCCATCCTCGAGAACGGTGGATCCCGGGTGATGCTGTGCGGCGAGAAGATGCACATTTCCCGTACATCCTTGCGCAGCACAAAGCTGCTGCCATCGCTCTGGAAGAATGATTGCCGCCTTTCGTCCGACACGCCACTCAACAGCGGTGCCGGATAGCGCGCGGCCCGGGCCACTTCCAGTGCCGGTTCATCGATGTCGGTTGCGAATATCTGCACCCTTGGACCGGGCGCCGGCAGCTTCTCCAGTTGTTCGGCCATCAGGATGGCGATGGAGTAGACCTCTTCCCCGGTGGAGCAGCCCGCGACCCATATCCGAATTGTGTCGCCCGCATCCCGACCGTGAAACAGCTTCGGCAGGACTTTTTCTTCCAGCTCCCTGAAGGAATCCGGATCGCGGAAGAAATTGGTCACATTGATCAGTAGATCGCGAAAAAGATTGATGACCTCGGTGGAGTCCCGTTTCAGCAGGGCGATGTAGTCGTCGACCTCTGTCACCTGGGCGATCTGCATGCGCCGTTTTACCCGGCGCATGAACGTCTTTGCCTTGTAACCGGAGAAATCGTGGCCTGTGTGGCTCTTTATCAGGCCGTGGATCGACTCGCGAGCCTGCTTCAGCTCGTTCTCAGCGTCCTTCTCGTTGTTCGGAACCACATCAATGGCATCGAAGCTGTGGGCGAACGCCATTAGCTTCCTGCCCATATCCTCTGCGGTCACGGCAATGTCGACGAAGCCGCTGGCGATCGCGCTCCTGGGCATGTCGGGGTTCCGCGGACCCGAACCGTCGGGGATCTGGGCCAGTGTCAGCCCGCCATATTCCTTGATTGCCTTTACCCCCAGGGTGCCGTCGGAATCGCCGCCGGACAGGACAATACCTACGGCTCTTTCGCCCTGATCCTGGGCCAGGGCGCTGAAGAACGCATCGATCGGCTTGCGCTCGCGGTGCAGCGCATCGGCCGGGGAAAGTCGAAGGCGGCCCTGTTCGATCGTCAGAGCGGCATTTTCGCCCAGAACGAAGACGGTGTTGGGTGCCACCGCAACACCGTCCTCTGCCACCTTTACCGCCATGTCGGTATACCGGCCGACGACCTCGTGCAGCAGGCTTTCGCGGTCGGGGCTGAGATGCGTGACGACGACGAATGCCATGCCGCAGTCCGACGCAACGCCCTTGAAGAGGGCTTCCATGGCTGCAATGCCACCGGCAGAAGCACCGATACCGACAACGGGAAAATTTCCGGTCATGGCGGAACTGGATGAAGCGATGCTCATTGAAGGTCCGGTTCCAGATTGGCCCGGCTAACATATAGGAAACCGGCACGGGTTTGGCACAGGTGATCACGACCTTGTCCAGGGTAGTCTAACTGGAAAAGCGATCGCCGTCGCGGTGTCGCTGAAAGGTGCCGGTCATTGGAACCGCCAGGGCCTGCCGGCAGTTGATCATGCTCAAACAGCGGACGTCTGTCCTTTGAATGCCGAGCACAATCAGTATCCAGCATAGTGCATCCCAGCCAGACTCAAAAGGGCGGTGTAATCGAGCGCCGGCATACCAAAATAACACTGTATCGTTGACCAAAAGCGCCTCGAAAGGCACATTGAGACAAAGGGATGCAATCGAATGGCCCGGTTGGTTGCCGATTGAGCACGCAATACCGCACCTTTGGGTGTCGGGCCATTTCTTCCGGCCAGGAGCCTGAGTATGTCGAAATCCAGAAGAACGCCGATTATCGATCGCAACGTTCGGGTGAAAGACAATGAGACCGGGGAGTCCTGGGTTACGGATATTGAGTACGAGCCGGTGCCGGAGCGCATTCTGATTCTTGCGGAACTTCTTCAAGATGCACTGGACCAACGACGTGAGGAATTTGAGAACGAGCGCCCCGTTCACAAATCGAATTACCACTAGCCACAGGGCGCGCCAGCCTTTCGGCGGTAGACGCCGAGACTGAAAGTGGGAACGATGTGGAACCTTCAGGGCTTGAACATCCTGATCGTAGAGGACGAATTCCTGCTGGCTGATGATTTGGCGAGCTATGTTGCCGAGGCCGGTGCGAATGTTCTCGGGCCATCTCCGTCTTTGGGGCATGCGGCGAATTATCTGTCGCGCGCCGATGCCGCTGTTCTGGATGTCAATCTGAACGGTTGTCCCGTGTTTCCGCTGGCAGACGATCTGATCAAACTGGGCGTACCGTTCGTATTCTTCACTGGTTCTGACGACTTCGAGCTGCCATCGCGCTTCATCCATCTGAATTTTCTGCGCAAGCCGGCCAGCCGGCAAAAGCTGATCGGTGCGATGCTGGGCCGTGACCTGCTCGAAACTGACGCCAAGGGCCAGCAGCGACGGCAGGTTGGCCGGCAAGGAAATGCCCGCACGATGCCGAGGCACGAGGCGTCGGTGGCAGAAATCATGCTGCTGCTGCCGAGGTTGCGCCTTGCTGCGCGTGTCATGACCGGTGGCGAAGAAACAGGCGATCATCTGGTCGCGCAGACGCTGGAGCGTGCAATCGCCGAGGCGGCGGGCAAGCCGTGGGAAGTCCCGCTGCTGGATTGGTTGAACAGGATCATGGATGAGTGTCTCGGCTCGCGCTTGCATATGGGCGGCGATGCTTGCGGTCGTCAATCTCACTGACAATTCAGGCTCAGCGCGGGCGACCGGACGAAACCCGCGCCGGTTGGGCTGCGATCTTCATCGGTTCGTCACGGGGCGCATTGCGGTATAAATGGAGATTTTTTCACCCTGATCGTCCCGGGCGTTGCGCGGCCACAAAGTGACGCGCTGCCGACCCGGGACCTCTTGCAGCAACTCTCGATTATTTTACGCGAAACAGCTGCATTCGGCTCGGAGTCTCCGATTTGTGTGGGGGACGATCACAGTCGGGCGATCAACAGGGCGCAGGCGCTGTGCGGACGGTTACTGGACGCCCCGTTGCTCGGCAACGCCAAGGAAATCCTTGCCGTTGATCAGATCGGTCGGGCTTTTTTCGCCAGTCGTTTCAAGGAGTTTCTGACGTGCGCGGCTGAGCCGACTCTTGATCGTCCCGATCGAGCAATCGCAGATTTCAGCCGCATCGGGATAACTCATCCCCAGCATCGAGATCAGCATGGTGACTTCCCGCTGTTCGTAGGGAAGATTGAATACAGCCTGAGTAATCTCGCTGCCGCGAATACCCCATTCCTGCGACGGCAGGCTGGACGGCTTGCTGGATACGCAGTCGGCCGCTCCCGGGCATTCGCGATTATAGACTTTTATGCCCGTATAGAACGTGTTGCGCATGATCGTGAACAGCCAGGATTTCATGTTTGTTCCCGGCTGGAATTTGTCAATATTGGCGATGCCCTTCATCAGGGTTTCCTGTACAAGGTCGTCGGCATCATAAGGACTTCGGCAAAACGATCTCGCGAATGCGCGAAGCGCCGGGATCATCTCCAGAAGTTCCGATATTGCTTCAGGTGCTTCTCCATCAGGATTCGGTGCAGGCATTTTCGTGCGTGTGTTAGCGGCCTCTTGCATAGCCTTAGCTCCGTTTGTAAACCCAGATTTCGCCGGCTAGCGCCCGTGAGTTCGCAACAGTAACAAATGGTCTGTCACTTAAGTTCCGAATGTGGCGCTAAATTCGTAGCTGCACAAGCGTCTACTTGTAGCCAATTGGTGGTATCTCCGAGTAACATATGTTAATTTGATAAGGGCAAGACAATTACATTGTAGCGTTCTGATGCCAGTTGAGTCCGGCTAGCCCGAGATTTCACTCACAAAATGGTTATCTCGAATGCGTTTTGTCGAACATTTGTCCGGCTTTCGAGCGGATGCCAAATGGCGCGTCGTTCGGGCGACGCGTGGCCCGGGCCGGAACAAAGGGAGCGCCACGGCCGTTCGAGAAAAATGAAGCCGGCGATGACGTTGTGAAATGGTATCGGCACTGATCGGACAGGGCGGATCGATCGTAAGAGAAGTGCCGTCAATCCAATGGATCATCGAACCAGGGATACGTTGAAGGCGGGCAGTGGCGTGTCCATTGTGGCGGACTGGCGTTGAGCGCCCGAGCGGACCCAGGCGGGGACCTGGCGGGAGTCGTGTAGCGGATTGTCAGAGTGCGGTGAATGTTGGGACGATGAACAAGAACAAATCCGAACCTGCCGGGCACCCCCCCGATGGTCCGGTGGAGGGGCGGAAACCCGCTGACGACCGCGAACCTTCCGCGTCCGCTTCGCCCACCGACCGGGGCGGTCTGGAGACGTATTTCGCGCAGTCCCGCTGGTATCGGCGACGGTCGTACCTTTGCTCGAAGGAGAGCATACCCAAGCGTGTCTATTACGTGCGGTCCGGGATCTGTCTCGGCTTCGATATGATGGCCGACGGCCGTCGTCAGGTCGTGTCGATCTACATGGCTGGCGATTTCATCAATGCCGAAGCCGTATTCACGCGGCGCACCAGTCTCGACATTATGGCGATGGAAGACGCCGAAGTTGCCGCAGCCACCGTGGCGGATATCGATGTCCAACTGACGGCCGATGACGGCTTCCGAATGTTGCTGACCAAGGCGATCGCACGCCGGAACGCCATTCTCGAGGCATGGGTTGGCGCGCTGGGTCGGAAATCGGCGATGGAGCGGATGGCCATGCTGTTCTGCGAGTTGGCCTGGCGTCTGAAATCCAAGGGCCCCGGCGATGGGGGCCAATCCTGCAGCGTTCCGTTCAACCAGCACGATCTGGCCGATATTCTCGGCATCTCGGTCGTCCATGTGAACCGTGTTCTAAGGACAATGCGGGAACTGGGCCTGGCCACCTTCGATGCCGGCCAGATCGAGATCCTCGATCCCGTCAGGCTGTCCGGCATTGCCGAGTTCGATGCCGCCTATCTGCATTAGAGACCGGTCGACGGATCGTTTCCGCATGCCGATCGCTCAGCCGGTTCAATAACAGACGTCGGTACGATACCATTCTCGCGGGTGCGCCGAAGTCCGAACCGTACCCAAGTGCATATTTCGCTGTCTTCCGATTCCATGGTATCCGGGGAACCGCTGCGCTTGGCGGATCGTCCGGGCCGGTGGAACCGGCTTCCGAGCGATGGTATGGTGCGGCATGATACGCTGGCGGCTGACGCTGCCATAACTGACGTGAGAGCGATAACGATGACCAAGGACTCCCGACCGGCCTTCGACTGGACCGACCCCCTGAAGCTGACGGATCTGCTGCCGGAAGAAGAGCGGATGGTCAGCGAGACAGCCGAAGGATACTGCCGCGACCGGCTTATGCCGCGCGTGCTCGAAGCCAATCGCCACGAACGCTTCGATCGGGAAATCATGACCGAAATGGGCGAGCTGGGCCTGCTCGGCTGCACGCTGCCCGAAGCGTATGGCGGGTCGGGCATGAGCTACGTGTCCTATGGCCTGATCGCCCGCGCGGTGGAGCGGGTGGACAGCGGCTATCGTTCGGCGATGTCGGTCCAGTCCTCACTCGTCATGCATCCGATCTTTGCCTATGGCACCGAAGATCAGCGCAAGCATTTTCTGCCCAGGCTTGCCAGCGGTGAATGGGTCGGCTGTTTCGGTCTGACGGAACCGGACGCCGGTTCGGATCCGGCGTCGATGAAAACGCGCGCCAAAACCGTCGACGGTGGATACCGGCTCAGCGGCACCAAGACCTGGATCACCAATTCCCCGATTGCTGACGTATTCGTGGTCTGGGCGAAGACCGACGACGGCAAGATACGCGGCTTCATCCTGGAAAAAGGCATGGAGGGGCTGACAGCACCGAAGATCGAGGGCAAATTCTCGCTGCGGGCGTCGATCACCGGGCAGATCGCCATGGACGATGTCTTCGTGCCCGAAGACCATCTGCTCCCGAATGTCAGCGGTCTTGGCGGGCCTTTCGGATGCCTGAACAATGCGCGCTATGGCATTGCGTGGGGCAGCATGGGTGCGGCGGAATTCTGCTGGATGGCAGCCCGCGATTATGCCCTTGAGCGCCAGATGTTCGGCAAGCCCCTGGCGGCGACCCAGCTGATCCAGAAAAAGCTGGCCGATATGCAGACGGAGATCACGCTGGGCCTGAGCGGTGCCTTGCGGCTGGGCCAGTTGAAGGACCAGAATGCCGCGGCGCCGGAAGCCATCAGCCTGATGAAGCGGAACAATTGTGGCAAGGCGCTGGACATCGCCCGCGCTGCCCGCGACATCCACGGCGGCAACGGCATTTCCGACGAGTACCACGTCATCCGGCATGTCATGAATCTCGAAGCCGTCAATACCTATGAAGGCACGCATGATATTCATGCCCTGATCCTGGGCCGCGCACAGACGGGAATTCAGGCGTTCGGATAGTCCGCGTCACTTCGTTCCGCGCTGCGGCCGGGAATACGGTTGGGGTGGAACCGCGCAACCATTCCCTTGATCGTCCTGGGCGCTTTTTCGTTTCCTGGCGAATGGACAAGGGGACAGCGCCCAAAGAATTCCCCCGCCCCGGACGCGATGCGGCACGAAGTGAAGCTTCGCCGAGCCGGGGCCCATACTGCCAACGCTCTCGCGGCGCGTGTGGACCCCGGATGGCGCTTCGCGCCTCCGGGGAGGGGATAGGAAGCGGATTTCGGTTTAACAAGTGCAGTTGGTGCTGCACCGACAATTTGTGAATCCCATAGGACACCGATCGGGGACCAGGAGCCGGATGCACCCGCTTCGTGCCTGACGATCGAGTGTTCAGCGTATTGATGCAGATCTATCGATCGACCGAGAACGTCACACTGTCGTAGTCCAGACGGTGGCCGCTGGCGACGTTGTATTCGAAGACCTCGACGGTCCAGTCGCCAGCGGTCCAGAAACGTTCTTCGAATTCGAACATTCCCCAGTCGCCGTAAGCGCCGCCCATGGCGGAGCCCTCGATCGTCGGTTCCTCGTCGTCGCCGTGATAGGCCTCATACTGGATGTTGGCTTCGAAGGTATTCGAGCAGCCGACGAAGCCGACCGTAACCGGCCCCATACCGGCATCGGTCCAATTCCGTCCCCGGTCATTGGGAAAGACAATGATGCCGCCGGGCGTGCTTTGGTCAATGGCCCCGCAGTCGACCAGTTCAGAGGTCGCGACGGGCGGCATATGCGCGCCGTCCGGGCGATAGGCCGGCATGTTCAGGGCCTCGGCTGGAACGATCGCGTCGATCGATGTGCCCGGCTCTCTGGGCGGTGCGCTGGTCAGCCCGTCGACTGACGGCTCAGAGCTGGTGGCCATGTCGGGCTGCGTTCGGGCTTCGGCCACCTCGGCCGTCACCAATAGCGGCTCCTGACCCGGTCCCATGGATACGGCAACGACGCGCCGCCAGAAGGCTTCGGTCATATGGTCCATCAAATGCGTGTCGTGTATTGCCGCATCGACGACCTCGTCCTGGCCCAGGTTGATCTCGATAATGGTTTCGACGAACGGTTCGGCGAAGCCGACACTCTCGCGCGGTTCGACCTGGCCGGGCCAAAGCCGGCCATCATGGATCGATGCGATACCTTGCTGCAGCGCAAGCATATCCATCGCGGCGGCGGGCGAGATTACACCGCCGCGGCGAACGCCATAGGGCTGATCGAAATCGATGCTGGCATCGCGTTCGTTGCCCCAGGAAACGGCATCTTCAATAACGGTATCGGTCGTCAGGCACGAGGTGTCGAAACAGTCCACCGAGGCGGCTTTGGCGTCAGGCATTTCCATGCGGGAAATCGAATTGATCGAGGCCGGTGTGCCTTGAACCGGCGACATGGCGAACCGATACGAAACATGAGGGCCATCGCCGAACACGCCAGCGGGCGGCGCATGCTCGGCGCCGTGGGTTTCGATCAGTTCTTCCCGGATGGCCGGCCCCAGATTGAACCGGTCGATCTGGATGAAGGTCATCTGGGTTACCCGTCCAGGGGGATGGCCACCAACGCCGCCCAAACCGAGCTTCAGCCGGTACCGCGCCCGCTCAACCGGCTCTTCGTGGGCCTCGACCGCCAGGATCGCCATGACTTGCGGGCTGATCGTGCCCATCGGCGTAATAGGCGGTGTTCCGTCCCATTCGAACCCGTCGTGGATCGGATCTGAAAAGCCGGCGGTATCGATTGGTTGATACCCGGAGATATCGGTGAAGTCCGCGGCTGCGTCCACAAGTATGGGGGCGTCAGCCTGAGCCGGGGCTGCCGAAGCGAACAGCATCGCGGTGGCTGTGATCGATGCTGTGGCGAAGCAGGATGGCTTCCGGAGCATGAGCGACGCGTCCCCCATTCTTGTGTTTGGCACTACAGCCTGTCGAAATTCCGGATTCCCCTCGACACCGCCGTAACGTGTTGCTTTGGCTCAGCTGCCGAGTTCGGCCTTTGCGGCCTTGGCGCCGGCCATGAAAAGGACGATGTCGCTGGGGCCGGCGACCAGCCGATGGCCGAGCTTGGCCGTGTCGGTCATCGTGCGGCCCGGGATCGGGATCGTGCCCATCCATTTGCCGGTCCTGGTGATGCGCTCTTCGGCGTTCTCCATCACCTTGACGAACTCCGGATCGGCCAGCCGTTCCAGTTTTCCCATCGATCCGGCGAGGTCGTTGGGTCCGATGAACAGCATGTCGATGCCGTCGACGGCGGCGATGTCGTCGATGGCCTCGACCGCCCTCACGCTCTCGATCTGGACGATGACCATGATCTCGTTGGCGCTTTCGGTCATGTAATCGCTGTCGATGCCATAGCGGGCGGCTCGGGCGATCGGCGGCGCATAGCCGCGCAGGCCCCGGGGCGGGTAGTGGCAGGACCGGGCGGCGATCAGCGCGTCGGCGCCGCTTTCGACCATCGGGATCATGACCGATAGCGCCCCGGCGTCCAGGATGCGTTTCAAAGCCGTTGGATCGTTGGCCGGAACCCGAACGATCGCTTCGCCCCCGGCCGCCTCGACCGCGCGTACGGTGTTGATGGTGGTCTCGAACCCGCCAGGACCGTGCTCGGTGTCGATCAGCACATAGCGCCAGCCAGCGGCAACCGCGGCTTCGGCCAGGGCCGGACTGCCCGTCTGGTTCCATATCAGGAACTGGGGTTCGCCGCGTTTCATGGCCGCTTTGAGGGTGTTCTGTTTCATGATGTTTCTCTGGGTTACGAAATAGTTGATCAGGCCGAAGGCGTTATGCCCAACTCGCGCCGCCGCCCGCGGACGCCCTTGACGATCATCGCGATCCACAAGGCGACGGTCAGCACACCAAGCACGCCGGAAACCGGGCGGTCGAAAAAGGCCACGATCGACCCCTGGCCGCGCATGACCGTGATCATGAAGCGATCCTCGACCATGGGACCAAGCACGATGCCCAGAATCGCCGGCGCAATGGGAATGTCGTTCTCCTCCATCAGGAAGGCGATGATGCCGAGCCCGAACAGGATCCAGACCGCGAACAGCGTGTTGTTCACGGCATAGGCGCCGACGATGCAGAAGATCAGAATCATCGGCATGAGAATGCGCATCGGCACCCTCAGCACCATGCCGGAAATTCGAATGACCATGAATCCGAGCGGCAGCATGATGATATTGGCGACGATGAAGGCCAGAAACACCGAATAGACGAGGTCCGGCTGCTCCGTGAAGACAAGCGGCCCGGGCGTTAGCCCCTTCAGGAACAGGATGCCGATGGCGATCGCCGTCACTGTGTCGCCGGGAATGCCGAACACCAGCGCCGGCGTCCAGGCCCCGGCGACCGCGGCATTGTTGGCCGATCCCCCGTCGACGATGCCCTCCACATGGCCAGTGCCGTACTTTTCCGGCTCGCGCGAGAACCGCCGCCCGAGGGTGTAAGAGATCCATGCCGCGATATCGGCACCCGCGCCGGGCAGCGTGCCGAGGCCGCTGCCGAGCAGGCTGGACCGCAGGATGTTGACTTTGTAGCGGCGCAGCATCCGGCCCATTCCGGTGAACAGGGGACCGACGCGCGGCGGCTCGACGTCTTTGCCGGGATCACCCTTGAGCGCATTGCGCAGAATTTCCGAGATCGCGAACATGGCGATCATCGCTGGAATAAAGCTGATACCGTCGAGCAATTCGACCGATCCAAAGGTAAAGCGCGGATAGCCGACCGCGATGTCGATTCCCACCGTGGCAATGAACAGCCCGATCAGCAGTGACAGTGCGCCGCGCACCGGCGAAGGGCCCGAGATGAGCACAGCGCAGGTCAGTCCGAGGCATGCCAGCCAGAAATATTCGACGGAACTGAACTGGATGGCGACCCGTGCCAGTTGCGGCGACAGCGCCATCAGAATGATCGTGCCGATGATGCCGCCGATTACCGAGGTGACCAGACCGGCGCCAAGGGCATAGCCGCCTTCGCCGCGCCGCGTCATCTTGTAGGCCTCGTCGACATAGGCGGCCGAGGCCGGTGTGCCGGGAATCCGCAACAAGGCACCGGGTATGTCGCCGGCGAATATCGCCGTTGCGGTTGTGGTCACGATGGCGGCGATCGCCGGAACCGGTTCCATGAAGAACGTGACCGGGACGAGCAGCGCCACCGACATGGTCGCCGTCAGTCCCGGGATCGATCCGACGAGCAGCCCGTAGATCGCCGCCAGAAAAATGACCAGCAGGGTCTGAGGCTCGGTTATATGGCCGATGGCCTGGATGAAGGCGTCCATCGATTCCCCTCTACCACGCGATCGGCAGCAGAATGCCCCAGGGCAGCGGCACTCGTAGCAGACTATAGAAAATGTAATGAATGACCAGAGCCGCCACGATCCCGGCCGGAACCACGGCAATCGGGTTCACCTTGAAGGCGGCCAGCATGCCGCCGACGACGATTGCGGCTGTGATATGAAAGCCCAACCATTGCGAGGCGGCAATGTAGAAAAGGAGCGACGCCAGGACCGCAACAGCCCGGAACCATCCCAGCGGCTCGCGCGCCCAGTCAGCCAGAACCAGCATTGGCGCGCCTCTGCCTTGCCGATGGTCCAGGACGGCCCGTCCGATCAGGACAATCCCGCATATCGCCATGCCGCCACCGATGATGCTCGGGAACAGCCCCGGCCCTACGGGCATGCCCGCCAGGATCGGGAAGGTCTGGGCGTAAAGGGCGACCGCGCTGCCGAAAAGCAGCACGATCACCCCGATAACGGCATCATTCGCCTTCATGATTGCAGAACGGCCCTGACTTACTGCGCCAGGCCAATCGCCTGCATGGTTTCACCAAGGCTTTCGTCAGAGTTCTCGATATATGTGCGAAGATCTTCGCCGCCCCGGAACACGACTTCCGCGCCGCGGCCTTCCTTGAATTCCGCCCATTCGTCGGTCTGGGTGATTTCCTCAACCGCATTGGCATACGAGCAGGCGATGTTTTCGGGCATGCCGCCGGGGCCGCTGATCGTGATATAGGCAGCCAGGGTCCAGCCGCTATCCAGGACTTCGGCCGTCAGCGGCACGTCGGGCAGGGCGCCCATAGGCTCGTCGTGCATATAGGCCAATGCTTCAAGCTCGCCGGCCTGGACCTGTGCCAGCGCTTCGGAAAGGGCAACCGTCACCATGTCGACGCCGCCGGCCATCAGTTCCTGCATGCCCGATGCGGCACCGTCCGAAGGAATCCAGCGGATCGCCTGCGGATCCATGCCTTCGGCGTTCAGCATGCCGGCAAGCGCGAGGTGCCAGATGCCGCCCTGCGCCGTTCCGGAAGCCGTCAATTCGCCTGGGTTCTCATCGGCATAGGCGAGAACGTCTTCAAGCGACTCGAATTCGCTGTCGGCGGCAACCGTGACGCTCGCCGGCACGATATCGATCAGGGCAATGGGTGTGATGCCGGTGTGGTCGAGGTCGGTCAGGCCGGCCCAATGCATCGTCGCGATTTCAACGGTCACGGCGCCGACGGTGTGGCCGTCGGGTTCGGCGTTGGCGATCGCCGTGTGGCCGACGACGCCGTTGCCGCCAGTCCGGTTGACGACGTTGAACGGCTGTCCGAAATGCTCCTCCAGCATGCTGGCCAGCATGCGCGAATTGGCGTCCGTGCCGCCGCCGGCGCCCCAGGGAACGATATACGTTACGGGGCGATCGGGGGTCCAGTCGCAATCCTGTGCCACGGCCGTGTTGGCCGTACCGGCAACGAATGCACCCGCGGCGATGCCTGCGGTCAGGGCGGCTGTCAGAATGTGTCGGGTCATTTATGATCCTCCCAAAGGATTGTTGATTTCACTGAACCTTGCGTCGGCCGTCTTTGGGCCGATGATTGCGAATGGTACGATGTCTTATCAAACGGGGTGGCGCAAGCCTTTTTGAACCGGTTCAAATGGCGATATTGGACGGCGGAGTGGCGGCAACGAGCGGTTATGGAGCCGTGAAGCGGGAACTGTGAGGGGCAGGCTTTGAAGATCACATTGCGCGATGTTGCAGAGCGGCTCGGCATTTCCGTATCCACGGTCTCCATGGCCATGCGCGACAATCCGCTGGTTGCCGAGGAAACCCGGCGCCGGGTCCGGGCCGCCCTGGATGAGATGGGCTATGTTTACAACCGGGCCGGCGCCCAGCTACGCACCCGCCAGTCGCTCAGCATCGGCGTTGCCATAAACGATCTGATGAACCCGTTTTTCGCTGAGGTCATTGCCGCGGTCGAGGATCGTCTGGCGGCGGCTGGCCGTATGGTTTTTCTCGCCAATACGTCGGAATCGCCGGAGCGCCAGCAAATGTTTCTCAGGGCGCTGGCCGAACACAACGCCGACGGTCTGATCGTTTGTCCGGTAGCGGGATCATCGGTGGAGGATTTCCGGCGGTTCGCCGCATCGCGCCCGGTGGTCCTGGTATCGCGGACGCTTGCGGGTTTGACATGCGATCATATCGTCAATGACGACGAGATGGGCGGCATGCTGGCCGCGCGTCACCTTCTTGATCTGGGGCATCGGCGGATCGCCTGGATCGGCGGCGGCACCAGGACGTCGACGTTTCAGCGGCGGTGGGCCGGCTTTACCGCGACCCTGGAACGCGCAGGCGTTGCCCCGCCGGTACGCATCGCGGCCAGAGCCACCAGAGAGGCCGGCGCCGCGGCCGCATCGTCACTTGTGGAAATCGATCCACCGCCCACGGCCGCCGTCTGCTTTGGCGATCTGTTGGCGCTGGGACTGCTGGCAGGATTGCGGCGGAGCGGTGGGCCGCGGGTGCCGGAAGACCTGTCCGTCATCGGTTTCGACGGCATCGGCGAAGGCGAGATGGCCGATCCCGTGCTGACGACGGTATCGATCGATCGCGAGACCATCGGCAAGACGGCGGCGGCCTTTCTGCTGGAGCGGCTGGCCGACAAGGGGCGGCCGATCCAGTCCAGCGTCGTCGTGCCGACACTCAGGCCCGGAGCAACGACCGGGCCTTGCCGGTGACAACGGAAGACGCCGTTCAGCGCCCCCGCGTTCCGCTTCCTGATCGTCCCCGCCTTGAGTGGGGACCTCGCGCGGCGGCTCTCGGAATCGGAGACACGAACCGGGTTCATCCGGCTCGGGGCTCCCGATCGACGTCGGGAGCGATCAGGGAATGGCTGGTCGTGATCAGCGAGTCCCGCTAACGACTCTGGCCGATCTGGTCCAGGGCGATGCGGTTGGCAACAGCCAGTTTTTCGCCGGCATCTCCATTGGCCGATGCGGCCACCTTGCGCGCCTGACCGATCAACCGGTCGCGACCGGCTTCGGCCTCGGGCAGGGAAAGCGGCTGGTCCTGCACCTGATCGACGAACTCCCGCGCTGCCATGGCCAAAAGGATCAGCGCGGCGGCATTTTCGGAATCCTGCTCCGCCGTCGCCAGACAACCATCCGCAAAGGCCATGAAGCTGGTCGTTCCCGGCTGGGACTCCTCGAAGCGCTTGATCGTGTCGGTGAGCATGAAGCCGGTCTTCCCTTGTGGCGTTGACGTGATATGAGTTCAGCGTTCCGGAAGCCACGACACGGTTCGTGATCCGGGCCTCAAATTTTGTAGACTTCAGTGTGTATATCAAATTCCGCCCATTTGGCAACGGAGGCCGTTGGTATGAAGGCGCCAGACACCCCGAATTCTTCGTCTTCGGCTGCAAGGCGTTCGAGCGGCTGGATCGGTCTGCTGGGTTGGGGAATTGGCCGACGACTGGGTCTGGCGGCGGTGCTGCTTATCGCCATTTGGGCCGCTGTCTACTGGGCACTTGCCTAGCCGTGACCCGTGCCGTTGACCGTTCGGCCCAAACTGCAACACGCTTGTCCGGGACGCCGTCAATGACAATGCCGGTGGCCTCACCGATCGCCGCCGTGTTGTTGATGGTAGCGGCCAGCGCCTGCATCGCGGCCACGACGCTGATCGCCAAAACGCTCGGGGATGCCGGCGTTCAGGCCGGTGTCGCGGCCGAGGCGCTTCACCCGGTTCAGGTCAGCGCGGGGCGCTTCGTCTTCGCGTTTCTGGCACTGGTGCCGCTGCTTGTCGTTTACCGTCCCGGCCTGCGCGGAGCGGCGTGGCCGATCCATATCGGGCGATCGGTCGCCGGCTGGAGCGGCGTCAGTTGCATGTTCGCCGCCGCCGCGATGATGCCGCTGGCCGAGGCGACGGCAATTAGCTTCCTCAGCCCCGTCGTGACAGTGCTGCTGGCGATCCCGCTGCTGCGCGAGCGGGTGGGCATCTGGCGGATCGGGGCGGTCATTACCGCCATGATCGGCGCGCTGGTGCTGATTCAGCCGGGAACGGCGGCATTTCAGGTTGCGGCGCTGCTGGCGCTGGCGGCGGCCGGATTTCTTGGCCTGGAAGCGATCTTCGTCAAGAAGCTGACCGGTGGGGAGCCGCCGCTGCGCATTCTGGCAATCAACAATGCCATCGGCAGCGGATTGGCGATCGCGGCCGCTTCGTTCTTCTGGGTCGCGCCGTCGCCGACCCAATGGCTGTTGCTGGGGGCCATCGGCGTGATCATGGTCGTGGCTCAGGCGCTCTTCATTCAGGCAATGCGCCGGGGCGACGCCAGCTTCGTCATCCCGTTCTTCTACGCCACGCTGATCTTCGCCGCGCTCTATGATATGGGCGTTTTCGGGGTGATTCCCTCGCGGACCGGCATGGCCGGCGCCGCCCTGATCGTCGCCGGCGCCCTGGTTCTGGCGTGGCGGGAGCGCCGGCCCGGCTGAAGGCGATCAGCCCAGATCCTGGCTTGACAGATGTTATGATGTAACATATCAATTCGGAGCGTATCGATGGATGATCGCTTCGTTCCGGAGTCCTCATGGTCAAAGCCACAGCAAGCGTCGACGTCGAGGGCATCTGCCTCGCTTATGGCCGTACGACAGTCGTCGAGGGTGTCGACGGTTCATTCGAACCGGGCTCGATGACGGCCGTCATCGGTCCCAACGGCGCCGGGAAAAGCACGCTGTCGAAAGCTCTGGTCGGGTTGATCCGTCCGGCACGCGGCGTGATACGGCTGCATGGTCAGCAAATCGCCTATCTGCCGCAGCGCGCCGACATTGACAGCAGCTTTCCGATCTCGGTACGGGACGCCGTACAGTTGGGGCTCTGGCCGCGTCTCGGCGGCTGGCGGGGCGTCAGCCGCGACGACCGGGACCGCGTCGATGCGGCGCTGGAGGCCGTCGGACTGGCCTCATTGGCCCGCCGGGTCGTCGGCGACCTTTCCGTTGGCCAATTGCAGCGCGTCTTTTTCGCTCGGCTGATGGTTCAGGACGCACCCGTCATTCTGCTGGACGAGCCGTTCAACGCGGTCGACGAAGCAACGGTGTCCGACCTGCTGGAAATCACGCTCGGCTGGCGCGACGAAGGCCGGACCGTCATTGCCGTGCTTCATGACCAGTCGCAGGTCCGGCACTATTTTCCCGATTGCCTGGTGCTGGATCGGACGGTCAAGGCCTGGGGGCCGACCGCGTCAATCCTGGGCCCAATCTCGACCATTCCCCGGAGCAGCGACCGCCGGATGCCGGCCTTCGGTGCTGAGAGTGTGGGTGCCGAGGGCTTGGGCAATGGAGACCGGGGGCATATCGGCGCGGGTGGAGTATGACCGATCTGGCCGGCCTGCTGGTCGATCCCATAAACGATTACAGCTTTATGCGCCGGGCGCTGGTGGCGGGGTTTGCCCTGGCGCTGGCCTGCGGGCCGGTCGGCGTGATGCTGATGCTGCGCCGGATGAGCCTTGTCGGCGACGCGATGGCCCATGCGGTGCTGCCCGGTGCGGCAATAGGGTTCCTGATTGGCGGTCTGAGCCTGACGGCCATGACGCTGGGCGGGGCGATCACCGGCGTCGTCGTCGCGGTGCTGGCTGGTGTGATGGCGCGGCTGACCCCATTGCGCGAAGACGCGACCTTTGCCGGTTTTTACCTGATTTCGCTGGCGCTGGGCGTGCTGCTGATTTCCACCGGCGGCAGCAGCGTCGATCTTGTCCATATTTTGTTTGGCACGATCCTCGCCATTGATCGGGAGTCGCTGTTCCTCGTTGCGGGGCTGTCCAGTCTGACAGTCCTGGCGCTGGCAACGTTCTATCGCCATCTGGTCGCCGAAGCGTTCGATCCGAATTTCCTGCTTTCCGTCAAGGGTGCCGGCGGCGTCGTCCATGTCCTGTTTCTGGCACTGGTGGTCGTCAATCTGGTTGCCGCCTTCCAGGCGCTCGGTACCCTGATGGCGGTCGGCCTGATGATGCTGCCGGCGCTGGCGTCGCGTTTCTGGGTGCGTCAGGTCTGGAGCCTGTTCGCCGTCGCCGCCGGCGTCGCCTTTGTCAGCGCCTATGCGGGCCTGATCCTGTCGTTCCATCTGGATCTGCCCACCGGCCCGGCGATCGTGCTGTTCGCCGGGGTCGTTTACCTGCTCTCAGCCGTGATCGGTCCGTATGGCGGACTGATCACACGACAATGGCGGACCGCTTCCAGCGCCGCCTAGGGACCGAAACCAAACTTTCATCGACCAAACCTCCACTCGGAGCCTGCGCGACGTTCACCGCTAGAACGGCTCGTGCCCGGGAATGGGCAGGGTCTGTCCGCTGCGAAGCAAATCAACAGGATGGAGCATCACATGACACCAGGAACACTGAGCATGGCCGTGCTGGCGGCCGGAACATCGCTGCTGACGAGCGCCGCGGTGGCGGCGCCAGCGGAACGCGCGCCGCTGAACGTCGTCGCCTCGTTCACGGTGCTGGCGGATATCGCCCGCAATGTCGGCGGTGACGATGTGGTGGTCGAAAGCCTTGTTGGCCCCGACAGCGACAGCCACGTTTTTGAGCCGTCGCCATCGCACGCTCAATCCGTCGCCAATGCCGACCTCGTGGTGATCAACGGCCTTGGTTATGAAGGCTGGATGGGTCGGTTGATCGATGCCAGCGGTTTCGATGGTCCGGTCGTCATGGCATCGGCCGATGCGGAATTGATCGAGACGGGCGGCGCCGACCATCACGGTCATGACGATCACGGTCATGACGACCACGAAGAAGACGATCACGGGCATGACCACGAGGGTGATACCGGAGGCGACTACAATCCGCATGTCTGGCAAAGCGTTTCCGGCGGCCAAAGCTATGCGCGCACCATTGCCGATGCGCTGGCCGACGCCGACCCGGACAACGCCGAGGCCTATCGGGACCGGCTGGCCGCCTACGATAGCGAGTTGGCCGCGCTGGACCGGGAAATCGACGACCTCCTCGGATCGTTGCCGGAAGAGCAGCGCACCGTCATCGTGCCGCACGCCTCATTCGATTATTTCAGCCGGGAATACGGGATCACGTTCCTGTCACCGTCGGGCCTGACGACCGAGGCGGAGCCGACGGCGGCACAGATGGCCGGTCTGGTCGACCTGATCCACGCCGAGGGTGTTGCCGCGATCCTGGCCGAGAATGTTTCCAGCCCCCGAATGGTGGAACTGCTGGCCGAGGAGGCGGGACTGGCCGTTGGCGGCACGCTGTACTCCGACGCGCTTTCGGGCCCCGACGGCCCAGCGCCGAGCTATATCGACATGCTGCGCCACAACGCCAGCGTTCTGCATGACGCGGTGGATCAGGGCGTGCATTCCGAATAGGGACGCTTAGCCGACGGGTTCCCACTGCCCGCTGGCGCCCGACCGGAAGAGGGCATCGATGACGCGCATATTGGCGATGTCGTCGTTCAGGCTTCCATCGGCGTCGGCGGCGCCGTCGCCGGCGTCGCACAGGCGCGCGCGATGGGCAAAGGACTGCACTTCGAGCGCGAACTGGTCGACGGCGGGAACGGTGATGATGTCGGACCGGGCACCGGTAAGATCCGATCCGTCATCGATGATGATGCTGGCCGCATGGTCGCGGGGCGGGTTGAACGGCAGGGGCAGCGTCATGTGGGCGGTCTCGCCCAATATCTGGCAGAATTGGCGCTTCGCGAGTTGCGTGGCACAGGTAAAGGTCAGATGCCGTCCGCCGGGAAACTCCACGATGGCGCTGGTCAGCCGGTCGACGCACATTTCGGGATCGGTATCCATGGCGGCGAAGACACGGGTGGGCTCCGCGCCGAACACCGCGCGCGCCGTTGTGATCGCATAACATCCGATGTCATATAGCCCGCCGCCGCCGGTTTCGGGACGGTTGCGGATGTCGCCGGGATCTTTCTGACGATAGGTAAAGGCGGTCTGGATCGCGCCGACGGCCCCGATGCGGCCGTCGCCGATCAGTTGCCGCGCCATTTTCCATTGCGGATGATGGTGCACCATGAACGCCTCGACAATCAGCCGGCCGCTTTCGCGCTGCGCGGCGCGCAGTTCCTCGGCTTCGGCGGCGGTCATCGCGATCGGTTTTTCGCAGAGCACATGCTTGCCGGCTTTTGCGGCCAGGACCGTCCAGGGCACGTGAAGGTCGTTCGGCAGCGGGTTATAGATCGCGTCGATGTTGGGGTCGGCGAGTAGCGCCTCATAGCCTTCGCAGGCATTGGGAATGCCGTGGGCTTCTGCCATTTCCGCCGCCCGCCCGGCACTGCGCGAGGCCACCGCGACCACCCGCTGTCCGGGGGTCGCTTCCACGCCGGGAATGAAGCTGCTGCGGGCAATTCGGGCCGTGCTCAGAATGCCCCATTTGAAATCCGCACTCATTTGTGCCTCCCTGTGGTCGATTATCTTTGATGTCGCGGAGCTCGGCGCCGTCGGACGGGTTGCCAGGTGCCGCCCCTGCAACCGGGAGATACCATGGACTTGCCGCAGATCGCGAATACGATTCTCTCGTGGAAGAATCGCCAGGAACGCTCGGTTGGCTCCCGTTTTGTCGTCGGTATAGCCGGGCCGCCGGCGAGCGGCAAGTCAAGCCTCGCCGACCGTCTTTGCGCCGAACTGGCGGAGTCAGGCAGTTCGACGCCCGCCGTCGTCCCGATGGATGGCTATCATCTCGACAACGCGGTTCTGACGTCGCATGGGCTGCTGGCGAAAAAAGGCGCACCGGAAACCTTCGATGCCGACGGTTTTATTCGCGATCTTCAGCGGCTGAGGAACCCTCGCGGCGCCGTCTATGTACCCGTCTTCGATCGGGGGCTCGACCTGGCGCGGGCAGCGGGGCGCGAGATCGGTCCGGAGATCGACACCGTTCTGGTGGAGGGCAATTACCTGTTGCTGGACCGTTCTCCCTGGTCTTCGGGCCGCGCCGTGTTCGATCTGAGTATCATGCTGACGGTGCCCGAACCGGTGCTGCTGGATCGCCTGATAAAGCGGTGGCGTGACCACGGTCACGATGCCAGGGCCGCCGAAGAGCGCGCGCGCGGCAACGATCTGGTCAATGCCCGCGTCGTCGGCCGCGAGTCCGTGCAGGCGGATCTGATCGTATCCAGCGACGAGGGATGATCGTGGCTTTTCGATGGGCGCAAAACCACTTGCCGCGTTCGGGCCGCATCGCCATCATCGCCGCATGAGTATTCGGTTTCAGGATATCGGGCAGCGGCTCAAGGCATTTCGCATCGGCGCCGGGCTTTCGGCGGATGAACTGGCGAAGCAGATCGGCATTTCGCGCGCCGCGCTCTATCGCTACGAAAAGGGCGAGGTCGCCAAGGTCGATACGCTCGAACGCATTTCCGACGTTCTGGGCGTGTCGGTGCCTAATTTGCTGGGCGTCGGCATGGAATATGTACCGTCGGCCATCGGCTTTTTCGAGCGGATGCGCCAGATCGAGGCGGATGCCGAGCGCATCATCGTTCTGTTCGGCCCGGTGTCCTATCTGCTGACATCGGATGCGTTCGACGAAACGTTACGCGTGGTGCTGAAGGAAGGCATCCCGGAACAGGTCGACAACCGGACCCAGGCGCTCGCCGCGGTGGACGAGTTGATGGAGATCCTGCTGGCCCGCAAGCGCCAGTACCGGGAACGCCGGCCTGCCGTCGTCAGCCTGATTTCGGGCGCGGAGTTCGAGCGGTTTCTGCGCAATGGCCTGGTCGGCACGCTGGATATGGACCCTGAAACCCGGTACCGGCGACGCGTCATGGCGCTGCGCGAAGCCGACCACATCGTGCATCTGATGGAGGAACAGCCCATCGGCGTCCAGATCGGCGTGGTCCTCGATACCATGCCCAATACCAGCTTTCAGATCTTCGGCCAGACCGACCGCGCGCTGCTGGCGATAAGTCCGTTTCGTTTGGGCGAGCAACCGAATATCCGCGTCGGCGTCGCCCTGATCACGGCGGCGCCGGAAGCCATCGACCTGCATCAGCGGATCGCCGACGATCTGTGGTCCCGCGCCTTGAAGGGGCCGGAAGCCGCCCGTTATCTGCGCGGCCTGATCGATCGTTGCGGCGTGCGCGAGGAAACGCTCTCCGAACGAACCGCATGACGCCAATTGCGATCCCATCGCCGGAGACGCAAAGCATCACATCGTGCGGCATCGCCCCCTGATCCCCTCGCCGGAGGCGCGGGAGCGCCATCCGGCGTCCACACGCGCTGGGTCGTTTGGCGCCGGATCTGCGAATTCGGCATCGCCTCTCGCGATAACGGTCTATCCACATTATCGTAGGCATCATGGGCGGCGGCTTCGGGCACACCAAGCCGCAAGAGTTCATCAGAAGCGTTGCAATTCAGCCCGTGTCTCAAAATTGAGAATTATCTTGACTTTGTGACATGCCAGTGTCTGACTTCTCCCGGAGCCGACGCGGTTCCGGGTTACCGATGGGAGCACGAAAAAATGAAATTCGAGAATCGCCACAGCATAATCGTCGCCACCGTGGCAGCCGCGATCGCCGCCGGCGCTGCCGGAACTGCGGGTGCACAAAGCTATGTTGCGCAGATCGGTCATCTGGAGGCACCCAGCCAGCCACGCCACCAGGGCCTTGAGCGGGTTGCCGAACTGGTCGAGGAACGTACCGACGGCGAGGTCGCGTTCGAACTTTACCCGTCATCACAGCTCGGCGACGCGCGGGCGATGAACGAGGGTGTGCAGCTCGGCACGATCGAGGGCACCGTTTCCCCGGCCGCATTCCTTGGCGGCTTTAACCCGGCGGTCTCGATCCTGGACATTCCCTATCTGCTGCCGACCGACCTGGAAGACGCCAGCGAGATGCGCCAGGGCGAATTCGGCGACGCCGTTCTGGAGACATTCGCCGAGCGTGGTTTTCATGCCGTCGGGCTCTGGCCGAACGGCCGCAAGCATTTCACGTCGGTCAATCCGATTGCTGATATCGAGGATTTCGAGGGCCAGCGGTTCCGGGTCATGGACTCCGCCATCCTGATCGAGCAGTTCAACGCGCTGAACGCGTCGGCCGTCGCCCTGCCGTTCGGTGAGTTGTATACCGCCTTGCAGACCGGCGTGATCGAGGGCCAGGAAAACCCGCTCGATACCATTGCCACCATGCGGTTCTACGAGGTGCAGGACTATCTGCTCGTCTCCGACCACGGACACATGGAAGATGTCATCCTGTTCAATCCGGCCTGGTGGGAAAGCCTGCCGGCGGAATATCAGGACATCATCGTAGCGGCCTTCGAGGAAGTCGCCCCCGAGGTCGAGGAACTGAAGGAAACGGCACAGGAAGAGGCGCTGGCAACCATCCGCGAGGCGGGGCTCGAGGTCGAAGAACTGACCGACGAGGAAAAGGCCCGGATGCGCGAGACCATGTATCCGCGGGCCCGCGATGCCTATCTGGAGCAGGCCGGCGAAGAGGGTGAAGCCCTGATCGAGTTGTACGAGGAAGAGTACGCCCGCATCGTCGGCGAATAAGGCCGAAAGGCGAGGGTGGCGGACGAGGGGGCCGCCCCCGTGCCCGCCACCCTGATGCCCAACAAAAGGAACCGGCCCATGTCGAGTTTCGTCTCCGGCCTGTACGGCGGTCTTCGGCGCGTGGAGTCTTTGGTGCTGTCGGCGATCATGCTGGTGATGGTCGGACTGTACGGCACGAATGTCGGCGTTCGGACGCTGCTTCCGCAATATTCCAGTTCCTTCGCCTGGATCGACGAGGCGACGCGCATTTTGCTCGTCTGGTCGGTGTTTCTGGCACTGGGCGCGGCCATGGAGCGGGGTCGGCATGTCGCCATGGGCTCGGTGTTCGAGCGCTTCAGCGTGACCGGCCGGCGCTGGGTCGGGCGCTTGATAGACGCCGTCGGCTGCGTCTTCGCGCTTTATATTGCCAAGCTCAGTTTCGACATCACGCTGTTCGTCGCCGGGATGGGTCAGACCAGCCCGACGCTCGGCATCTCGATGGCCTGGCTGTACGCGGTCGTCCCGGTCGGCATGACCCTGCTCGCGCTGCGGTTTGCGATCCGGTTCGTCCGCCGGGGTGCCCATCCCGACGGCTGGGCTCATGTGCCCGACGACGAGACCGGCCGGGATGCCACCGGTCCGGCCGCCAATCCGACGCCCTCGCACTAGGACGACGCTGAATGATAATCGGCCTGATCATCGCGCTTGCCGCCGGATTGCTGCTTCTCGGATTCGAGATGTTCCTGGTGCTGGGCGTTCCGTCGCTTCTGACCAAGTTCATGTTCTTCGGAACCGTGCCCGACGTGATCGTCGTTCAGCGGCTCGTTGGTGGTGTGAACCACTCGACGTTGCTGGCGATCCCGTTCTTTATCTTCGCCGCCGAAACGATGGCGAGCGGTCAGATCGCCCTGCGGCTGACCGCGCTGATCAAGTCGATGTTCGGCCATCGAACCGGCGGCATGGGGCACACGACCATCGGCGCCTGCATGGCGTTCGGATCCGTCTCCGGCTCGGCCCCGGCCACGGTGGCAGCACTTGGCCGCATCATGCATCCCGAATTGATGCGCGCGGGCTATCGCGAAAAGTTCTCGCTCGGCCTGATCGTGTCGAGCGCGGAAACGGCGCTTCTGATCCCGCCCAGCATAACGCTGATCATCTATGGCTGGCTGACGGGAACCTCGATCATTGGCCTGTTCGCCGGCGGCCTGGTCGTCGGTATCGTGCTTGGTCTGGCCTTTGCGCTGCTGGTCATGTGGGAAAGCGTGCGCACCGGCGCCGGCAAGGGCGCCCGGCCGCCGAAGGGTGAGGCGGTCGCCGCGCTGAAGGCGGCGCTGTGGGCGCTGGGACTGCCGATCATCATTCTCGGTGGTATCTATACGGGGTTCTTCACGCCGACCGAAGCGGCAGCCGTTGCTGTCATTTATGCCATCCTGATCGAGTTCGTGATTTACCGCGATCTGTCATGGCGCGATCTGCTGAAGATCGCCGAGCGAAGCGCCGTGACGAATGCCGTCATATTCATCCTGCTCGCCGTCGGCAGCTTGCTGTCCTATTTCATTACCCGGGCGCAAGTGCCGGCGGAGATCATCACCTTCCTGGCCTATATCGATGCCGGGCCGGTGATGTTCCTGCTGATCGTCAATCTCGCCCTGCTGATCGCGGGCATGTTCATCGATCCGAACTCGGCACTGCTTATCCTGGTGCCGGCACTCGCGCCCGTCGCGGCGACATTCGGCATCGACCCCGTGCATTTCGGTCTGATCGTTTGCCTGAATATCTGCATCGGCATGATCACACCACCGTTCGGGCTCGATATTTTCGTGGCCTCGTCGACTCTGGGGAAACCGGTCCTGACCGTGATCCAGGGCGTCTGGCCGTTTCTGGCAGTCAATCTGGTCGTGCTGGTTCTGATTACCTATGTACCGGACGTGTCCATGTTCCTGCCGAACCTGATCTTGCGGTGAGCCAGCCATGACACTCATGCCGACGCAACCGGAAATCCCGAACGCCAGCGACCGGCAATTTGCCGTCGCCGAACGGGAATGCGCCGTCATCTCCAATGACGCCGTCAATGCCGAATACCGGATGCTGGTGCTGTCGGCGCCGCCGGTGTTCACCGCCGCACAGCCCGGCCAGTTCTTTCATCTGCTCTGTCCGCGCGGCGGCGGCGAGGCTCCGTTCTTTCGTCGGCCGATGAGCGTGTATCGCGTCGACCCCGACAAGGGCGAGGTCGCTTTCCTTTACAAGGTCACCGGCGCGGGTACCGAATCCATGGCCGCCTTGCGGCCGGGTGACGGCTTCAACATTCTGGGGCCGCTGGGGATCGGCTTCGATCTGCCGGACGGCATCCGCCATGTTCTGCTGCTGGCGCGAGGGGTCGGGCTGGCAACGCTGGCGCCGCTGGCCCAGGTGGTTGCCGCCCGTCCGGATGTCAGGGCGACGGCCATCTTCAGCGCGCGCAAGCCGGAATTCCTGATGTCGGTCGACTATATGGCCGCCCACGGTGTCGACGTCGTCGGCGTCACCGACAGCGAGGGTACCAGCGCCGTCGACCGCGTCGAGTCCCTGATGCGCGACCTGCTCGCCGGGGGCAACGGTGTGCCGCCGGTGGACGCCATCTATACCTGCGGCTCGAACCGGCTGATGCGTCTGGCGCAGAAACTGGCGGCCGAGCGCGGGATTTTCGGGCAGGTGGCCATGGAACAGCAGATGGCTTGCGGATTGGGCATGTGCTTTTGCTGCGTGCGCGATTTCAATGTCGGTGGCGATATCGTCCATCGGCGGGTCTGTTGCGAAGGCCCGGTCTTCGATCTGCAGGAGGCGGTATCGTGGTAGATCTCTCGACGACCATCGGGTCGCTTTCCCTGGCCAATCCGGTCATGCCGGCGTCGGGCACATTCTCCGACGAACTGGCCCAGGTCATCGACCTCGACCGCATTGGCGCCTGCGTGATCAAGACCATCACGCGCGAATTCCGTGCCGGCAATCCGACGCCGCGCGTGGCGGAAACCGGCGGCGGCATGCTGAATTCGATCGGCATCCCGTCCAAGGGGCTGGGCGATTTTCTGGATCGCATCGTGCCGGTCTATCGCCGGATCCAGGCGCCGCTGATCGCCAGCGTCTCGGCCAACACGACGGCCGATTTCGCCGCGCTGTGCCGGGATGTCAGCGTCGACGGTGTCGAGGCGATCGAAGTCAACATCTCGTGTCCCAACCTCGAAGCCGACGGCCATGCATTTGCCATGCGCCCGGATCTGACGGAAGAGGTCATCACGGAGATCCGCAAGGCGACGACGCTGCCGATCTGGGCGAAGCTGACGCCAAACACCGGCGATATCGCCGGTGTCGCCCGCGCGGCCGAGGCCGGAGGCGCGGACGCCGTCGTCGTTGCCAACACGATTCTGGGGATGAGCATCGACCTGACGACATTCAGACCGTCGCTTGGCAGCGGCATGGGCGGCTTTTCAGGGCCCGCCGTCAAGCCGATCCTGTTGCGCATGGCCTATCAGTGCAGCCGGGCGGTTTCGATTCCCGTCATCGGTTGCGGCGGCATTTCGACCGCGTCTGACGCGCTGGAATACATTGTTGCCGGTTGTTCGGCCATCCAGGTCGGAACCGCCACCTTCGTTCATCCCACCGCCATGATCACGGTGCTGGAGGGACTGGAGGCGTTCTGCCGGGAGCGGGGACTGGCACGGTTGATGGATATCAGGGGCGCGGTCGGCGCCGTCGGCGAGACGGCGGGCGACCTTCCGGCACAGCCGGTACCGGCGGAGGCAGTCTGATGGATACCACATTGGCAAAATCCGAGGGTGTGTCGACGGCAGTATCGCGACGCGAACTCGCGCGCCGGCTTTTTGACCGGCTGGCAGAGATCGGGGGCGGCGGGATCGGCACGACCCGGCCGTCCTATTCGGCCCTGGAAACCGAGGCAATAGAGGTCATCGCCGATGCTGCGCGTGAAGCCGGGCTGACCGTCGGGCGCGATCCGGCGGCCAATCTGACGATCGATCTGATCGGCAGCGATCCGGATGCGCCGGCGGTTTGGGCCGGATCGCATCTGGACAGCGTCCCCCAGGGCGGCAATTTCGACGGCACTGCCGGGGTGATCGCCGCGCTTCTGGCGCAAATCCGCATGAAGGAAGACGGAATAACCCCGAAACGGACGGTCCGGACGATCGTTCTGCGGGGCGAGGAAAGCCCCTGGTTCGGCCAATGCTATCTCGGTTCGATGGCGATCCTGGGCAAACTGACCCAGGAGGATCTGGCCCGCCCCCACCGGACGGACGGCCGGACACTGGCGCAGCACATGGCCGATATCGGCATCGAGACCGATCGGCTGACGGCCCAGCAACCGCTGGTAACGCCTGCGGAAGTCGCAGCGTTTTTCGAACTGCATATCGAGCAGGGGCCGGTACTGGTCGCGCGCAATCTGCCGGCCGGCGTCGTCACCGGTATTCGCGGCAATCTGCGCCACCAGAATGTGGTCTGCCGTGGCGAGGCCGGGCATTCCGGTGCCGTGCCGCGCTGGCTGCGCCACGATGCGGTGCTCGCTGTCGCCGATCTGCTGTCGACCATGGACGAGCACTGGGCAGCGTTGATGGAACGCGGCCTCGACCTGGTCATGACGGCGGGCATCCTGCAGACCAACCCCGACCAGCACGCGATGACCCGGATTCCGGGCGAATGCAGTTTCAGCATCGATGTCCGCAGCCAGAGCGCCGAGACCCTGCAGGCTTTCCACCATCTGCTGCACTCCGAGGCCCGGCGCATTGGCCGCGATCGGGGTGTGGTCTTCGACTTCGGCCCGCATTCGTATTCCGAGCCCGCGATCATGGACAAAATCCTGCAGGAACGGCTACTGGCGCAGGCCGAGGCTCTGTCGATACCGGCCGAAGCCATGCCCAGCGGGGCCGGGCATGACGCGTCGGTATTCGCCAATGCCGGCATTCCGGCGGCCATGGTGTTCGTGCGCAACCGTAACGGCTCGCACAATCCGGACGAACATATGGATCTGGACGACTTCATGATGGCCAGCGACATCATGCACGCAGCCATTGCCCAAACCGCGGCGAGCGGTTAATGCCGGAGACGAGAGCCTCCGGCTGAGGCGTTCCCAACGAAAGGACCAAGCCCGTGCAGGACCGACCGCAACACCTGACGCTGCGCCGCCCCGACGACTGGCATCTGCATCTGCGATACGGCCCGATGCTCGGTGCGGTGCTTGGCTGGTCGGCCCGGACGTTCGGCCGGGCGATCATCATGCCCAATCTGACGCCGCCGGTGACCGACAGCGCCGCGGCCACTGCCTATAAAAGCCGGATCATGGCGGCAATGCCCGAAGGCAGCCGGTTTCAGCCGCTGATGACCTGCTATCTGACCGACCGCACCGATCCCGACGATCTGGAAGCCGGATTCAGGAACGGAACCTTCGTGGCGGCAAAGCTGTATCCGGCCGGGGCGACGACCAATTCGAGCCACGGCGTCAGCCGGATCGAAGCCATCGACGCGCCGCTGCACCGCATGCAGGCGATCGGTATGCCGCTGCTGATCCACGGCGAAGTCGTGGATCCGGCCATCGATATATTCGACCGCGAGCGTGCCTTCATCGATCGCGAACTCATTCCGCTGAGGCGCCGGTTTCCCGATCTGAAAGTGGTGATGGAGCACATCACGACTGAAGACGCCGCCGATTACCTATGGGCCGATACGACCGGCCGGCTCGCCGCGACGATCACGCCCCAGCATCTGCTGATCAACCGCAATCATATTCTGGTCGGGGGCATCCGGCCGCATATGTACTGCCTGCCCGTGGCAAAGCGCGAACGCCACCGTCGGGCCCTGTGCCGGGCTGCGACATCGGGCGATGCCCGGTTCTTCCTCGGGACCGATTCCGCGCCGCATGCGTTGCACACCAAGGAAAATGCCTGCGGCTGCGCGGGCATCTTCAATGCACCCTCGGCCATGGCGGCCTATGCGACGGCATTCGACGAGGCGGGGGCGCTGGACCGGCTGGAGGCGTTCGCCTCCCTGAACGGGCCGGCGTTCTATGGCTTCTCGCCCAATGAGGACACCATCGAACTGGAGCGTGGCGCGCCGGAACTTCCCGATACCGTGGCGGTTGGCGACGGCGCCGAAGCCGTCGTCGTCTTCAAGGGACCCGGTTCCCTGACGTGGCGCGAGGTCGGATCGGCCGCGTGCTGATACTCTCGCTGAAACTCTCCTGACACCCCAGTTGTCTTGGCGACCGTGTTGCCCTATACAAGCGGCGCCCGGGGCGGGGGAGCCGATCCCGGGTCTATCGTTGACGGCTTTCGGAGCGACGCGGATGGCATTCGGCAGCACCTTTCCCGATCGGGACGTAATCGCCACCATGACGGCAAAGATGCTGTTGGAAGTGCAGGCGATCCATTTCAACCCAAAGCAGCCGTTCCTTTTCACGTCCGGCTGGGCCAGTCCGGTTTATATCGACTGCCGAAAGCTGATTTCCTATCCGCGGCTGCGCCAGACGCTGATGGATTTTTCAGCCAGCGTGATCCTGCGCGAGGTCGGGTTCGAGACGATCGACACCGTTGCCGGCGGCGAGACTGCGGGTATTCCTTTTGCCGCCTGGATCGCTGACCGATTGATGCTGCCGATGCAGTATGTCCGCAAAAAGCCCAAGGGCTTTGGCCGCAACGCGCAGATCGAGGGGGCGCTGGAAGCCGGCAGCCATACGCTGCTGGTGGAGGACCTGACAACCGACGGCAAGAGCAAGGCGAATTTCTGCCTTGCGCTGCGTGAGGCGGGCGCGCGGGTCGAACATGCCTTCGTGATCTTCCACTACGATATTTTCCCGCAAAGCCGCGCGGTCATGGACGAGATCGGGGTCGAGCTTCACTCGCTGGCGACATGGTGGGACGTCCTGCGCGTTTGCGAGGAAGAGTCATATTTCGACACCGAAACTCTTGACGAAATCCGCAAATTCCTTCATGCGCCAGCCGAGTGGTCGGCGGCGCATGGCGGTGTGTCTGACAGGGGATAAGTCGGGCGCCCCTTTACTCGCGACCCCTGACGCCGGGCGTCCCGACGTCGGGGGCAGAGGATCGGATCAGGACGTCAGGCGGCGCTCAGCTTGACGTCGATGGTCTGCTTGATGGCATGGCTGTACGGGCAGATGATATGGGCCTTGTTCATCAGGTCCTCGGTCGTCGCCTTGTCCACGCCGGGAATGTTGCCGGTCAGCGCAACGGTCAGGCCCAATCCCCCGCCGTCGTCGCGTTTGCCCACGCCGATCTCGGCACTTACCGTGGCGTCGTCCGGGACGGTTACGCCGGCCTTTCCAGCCGCGGCCTTCAGTGCGCCCAGGAAACAGGCCGCGTAGCCGGCAGCAAACAGTTGCTCCGGATTGACGCCGTCACCGCCGTTGCCGCCCATTTCCTTTGGCGACACCATGGTGAGGTCCAGGACACCGTCTTCCGTTCTGGACCGGCCGGTGCGTCCGCCAGTGGCCGTCGCCTTGGTCTTGTACAGCGTATCCATGAACTTCCCTTTCCCTATTGGCGGCCCGAACATCGGGGTATTCGATGGCCGGTACCGTCTCGTGCAACTTGGAAGCGGACCGGGTCAGATCAAGGGGTGAAGTGGCGATCGGGGGACAGGAGTCTCAATGCTTTCCCGACCCGTGTTCTGGATCCGGACGAGCGGACGTGTGGCGTCATCCCTTGATCGATCCCCTTCCTGATCGCTCCCCTGCCTGATAGCTCCTGACATTGTTCAGGGGCCCCGACCCGTCGGTGCCCGGTTCACGTTTTGCCCGTCCGGAGCCACCGCGCGAGGCTCCCGCTCAAGGCAGGAGCGATCAGGACGGCGGTTGTGCCAGCCACGCCTTCAAGAATGCAGGGGCGGCGTGAGATTCCCCTTCATCAGTTCAGGCCAATTTGGGTAACCCAATTGATGGGCTCTGATATCGGGAACGTGATTTATAATCAGCCAGACCTGGATTTCGTTTTGGAGGGTTCTCATGAGATATCTATGGTTTATTTGTCTTTTTATACTTTCGCCGACAATTTCTCACGCGCAGGCGAGCTTCGACTGCAGCCTCGCAGCAACCCCCACAGAGAATGCGATTTGCACGCATGACGATCTCTCACAGCTTGACCGGCAGATGGCCAGCGCCTTTCGTGATGCACGGGGTGCCGCTTCGCAGAACCAGAGCGATCGAATATTGAACGAGCAACGCGCCTGGCTCGGTCGCCGGGATGCCTGTGGTTCGGATCGGGACTGCTTGTCGCGTGTCATGCGGGATCGCATCGACGCACTCACTTTGCCGGAAACGACCCAAAGTGCCGGGTTGACCGGGCTTTATTGCAACGATGCCGCAGTTATGGGCCTTCAGGAGCAGGGCGCAAACCTGCGGTTCGACTTCCTGTTCTTTTCCGGGGGATTTTCTTGCGGTACCGGAATACTCACTGCGCAACGCAGTGGCGCAGGCTGGACTTCGATGAGCGATGGCTGCCGGTTGAACCTGACGCACGAGGGCGGCGCGATGGTCGTGCGCACCGATACGGTCGCGGCTTGCCAGGAGAATTACTGCGGGGCAAGAGCGGCAATCACGGAGTTCCGGATGCCGCTTGCCGACAAGGCGCCCGGTATTTCAGATCCGTTCATCGGTGGGGTGGGCGAAAGGCCTTGTTGATCAGGGCTGCAGCCCTATCGCCAATAAAACCCTGCCCCGGATGCGATGCAGCACGAAGTGATGCTTCGCCGGGCCGGGGCCCACACTTTCAACGCTCTACCTGAGCATGTGGACCCCGGATGACGCTTCGCGTCTCCGGGGAGGAGACAGGGGCGGATGCGCGCGGGAGAATTCCCCTTCCCCGGACGCGCTGCGGCACGGACGTGACGCGGCGCTGATCCGGGGACCACACTACCAGCTCTCTACCGGTGCATGTGGACCCCGGATGGTGCTTCGCACCTCCGGGGATGAGACAGGGGCGGATGCTGCATTGATAGACAAAGTTGCCGGACTGCGCTTCGCGCATCCGGGGAGGGGGAGAGAGGCGGCGGCGCCCGGTTCAGTAGTCCAACCCAAGACCCATGCGCGTGATCACCATCTCCGGATCCTGTTCGGTGGCCGTCATGAAGTCAGCCATGGTAACCGGCTGATCGGGCGACAGGCTGAGTGTGATCGGGTTTGAGAGGTTCGGCAGATCTTCCACGATGGCCATCAGCGCCGCTGCAATTTCGCTGCCCCGTTCGCCCTGCAGCATCATCTGTGCCATGGGCGCCTGGGCGCGGACCATGGTCAGCGCTTCCTCGCGGTCCATTCCGAACTGTTCGGCCGATGCCGCAATGATGTCGGCCAGCCCGCCGAAATCTTCCAGACGCAATGAGAAATTGGCCAGACGGGCGGTGCCGGCGGCCATCATCGGGTTTTCGAGTTTCTCGGCACCGGGGATGCCCTGGGCATCCAGCGCCAGCGCCAGCCCGATGACGTCGGGTATCGTGATCGCGAAATCGCGAAGATCGACGGCTTGATCGTCCCGCTCGTAATCGATCGCGACATCGGCTGCCACCCGGTCACCGAAATCATAGCCGATGTCGCCAATTTCCTCTTCGAACAGGGCGGCCGGAATGTCGATACCGGAGATGGTCGCGGTCAGGAACGACGGTTCCTCGTCGGCCATGATGGCGATCCAGTCCATGCGATCGACCTCGATCCGATTGACGAGGATCGATTCCTCCTCGCCGGGCGGCGTCATGACGGCGCCCAGCATGACGAATCCTTCGTCGCCATTCGCCTCGATGCTTTCGTATTCCAGGAGCCCGTCGGGCGTCATGCCGAGCATCATGGTGACGAAATCATGGGCCGATTCCGGCATGACGTCGGATGGGTCCTGCGCCGTATCCTGAGCAGCGGCGGCATTGGTGACAAAGGCCAGGGCAAGCGCACTGGCGCCGGCGAGTATGGATCGCTGTATCATGTGATGCTCCTTGGAAATTCTTGTTGCGGCTTTGAATGCCAGGCGAAGCCATACTGGATTTTCGCCTGCCGACCGTTCGCCCCGCTTGTGGGTGCGGTCGCATGATTAGCATCCGGTGACATTTTGTTGCCGGACGGCCGTGAAGATAACACGATCGCTGGCGTCGCCAAGGCTTGTGATCCGCACTGGCCTCGTCACCTGATCTTGGGGTAGAGTCCGGACGTCAAAAAAGTACCGACAGGTGCATCAAGGAGGAAACGATGAACAGGAAGAGCAGCTCTCTCAGTGTAGCCGGAAGCCTCGTCGGGCTGGCACTTCCGGCAGCCATGGTCGCGGGTCCGGCTCATGCCGACACCGGATGGACCCCATCGGAACCGGTCGAATACATCGCGCCCGCCAATCCAGGCGGCGGTTGGGATACGCTTGTGCGGACAACGTCGCAGGTCATTCAGGAAAACGAACTCGCACCGGTCAATTTCCCGCCGATCAACGTCCCCGGCGGCGGCGGTGCGGTCGCATGGGCGCAGATTGCGGCCGATGCCGGCAATCCGCACAAGCTTTTCGCCACGAGTCCGCCGATCATCCTCGTCCCATTGAGCGGGCAGTCTGAATACAACCACCAGGACTTCACGCCGATCGCGCGGCTGATCACCGACTACGCCATCCTGCTGGTGCGTGCTGATTCGCCGTACGAAACAGCGTCCGATCTGTTCGATGCCATTGAAGAGAATCCGAGTCTGGCGGTCGGCGGTGGGTCGGCGCCCGGGTCAATGGACCACATCGCAGCGGCGGACGCGGCCCAGGCCGCCGGCATCGATGCCTCGACGGTCAACTATATCGCCTTCTCCGGCGGTGGTGAGGCGATGACCAATCTCCTCGGCGGCCATGTCGAAGCCGTCATGACCGGTGCCGGCGAGGCGGTCGGCCAGCTTGAAGGCGACGATATTCGGGCGCTCGGCGTGTCCGCGCCGGAACGGATCGACGCTCTGCCCGACGTGCCGACTTTCGAGGAACAGGGGATTGATCATACCTTCGAAATCTGGCGCGGCGTCATGGGTCCGCCCGATATGCCGGAAGAAGCCGTCGCCTATTACGAAGAGCTCTTCGCGGAGGTGCTGGAGACCGAGTCGTGGATCGAGGCCCGCGATCAACTCGGCTGGTTGAACGCCTATCAGAACAGCGAAGAATTCGGCGAGTTTCTGGACGGGCAGTTGGACCAGTTCGAGTCGATCCTGAGCGATCTGGGTCTTCTGGAACAATAGCTCTGCTCTTCCCCCCGGGCTTGTCCCGGGGGGCTTCCGATCGGCCGCGCCAGTGTAGAGCGAGGGTCGTCGGAAAATCACGCCACAAAGAAACGATGGCGAAAACAACAGGGACGATCAGATGCGCCGGCTCAACATAAACCAGATACTGGCCATCGTCATAGCCGTATTCAGCGCGGCCTACCTTTACGAGGCCTTCCAGATCCGTCAGTTTCCGCTGCCCCGGCCGATCGATTCGGATCTCTTCCCCAAAGTTCTCGGAACTTCCCTTCTCGTCATGGCCGTCTTTCTCTTCTTTCAGCGTCCCCGTGATGGTGAATTTCTGAGTATAGAGGTCGCGCCCGATACGCCGATCCATCATCACCCCTGGGCGATGGTCGCGGTGACCGCGCTCGCCATTGTCCTCTATGCCTTTGCATTGCGGCCACTCGGATTCCTGGTTTCGTCGACGGTTCTGGTGATCGCACTGTCTGTCTACTATGGATATCGGCGGCTGGTCGTCGTCATACCAGTCGCAATCACCATTCCATTGGTGCTCTATCTCGTACTGACCAGGGTGATGGCGATCGCCATGCCCAGGGGCATTCTTCCTATCTGAGCCCGTGCCCATTCCAGTTTCGGTGCCCGGCCGATGCTCCCTTGCCGGTCACTGACATCCCGCGGTGCATGTCGGCTCGGATTTCGGCAAAAATGGAAGTTCCGGCATCATGGAAGCACTCAACAATCTGATATTCGGCTTCGGGATCGCGCTTCAGCCGATCAATCTGATGTTCGTTTTCGTCGGCGTACTTTCGGGCACGATCATCGGAATGCTGCCGGGGCTCGGGCCGATCAGCGCCATTGCGTTGATGATTCCGATCACGTTCGGGCTCGATCCGTCATCCGGCCTTATTCTGATGGCGGGCGTCTATTATGGCGCGGTCTTCGGCGGTTCGACATCGTCCATCCTGTTGAACGCGCCCGGCATTGCCGGAACTGTGGCAACCGCCTTTGACGGCTATCCGATGGCGCGGCGCGGCGATGCCGGCAAGGCGCTTGCGCTTGCGGCATACGCGTCGTTCATCGGCGGAACCGTGGGCGTCATCTTTCTGATGCTGGTGGCGCCGCTGCTCTCGCGGGTCGCCGTGTCGTTCGGTCCGGCGGAATATTTCGCGCTGATGGTGCTGGGCCTGACGGCGGTGGTCAGTTTGTCCGACAAGTCGCTGCTCAAGGGGCTGATCGCGGCGGTTTTCGGGGTCATGGTTTCAATCGTGGGCATCGATCTGCAGACCGGCACCCAGCGGTTCACCTTTGGCAATCTTCAACTGCTGCAGGGTATCGACTTTCTGATCGTGGCCCTGGGCGTTTTTGCTTTGGCCGAAGTCTTTGTAATGCTGCTTCAGTCCGTCTCCGGACCGAAATCGGCGCAGAAGATCGGCTCGCTGCGTCTTGATCGCAAGGAGGTCCGCCAGATCGCGGCGCCGATCGGCCGCAGTTCCCTTCTGGGATTCTTCGTCGGCGTTCTTCCCGGTGCAGGGGCGACGATCGGGTCGTTCCTTTGCTACTCGATGGAAAAACGTCTGGCGTCCGATGCCGACACATTCGGGCATGGGAATATCAAGGGCGTTGTGGCGCCCGAGGCCGGCAACAATGCCGCCTGTACCGGGTCCTTCGTGCCGCTGCTGACGCTGGGCGTGCCCGGATCCGGGACCACCGCCGTTCTGCTCGGGGCGCTACTGGTGATGGGGGTCACGCCCGGCCCGATGATGCTTCAGTCCCGTCCGGACGTTTTCTGGGGCGTGATCGCGAGCATGTATATCGGCAACATCTTTCTGCTGCTGCTGAACCTTCCGTTGATCCCGTACATCGCACGCATACTTGAAACGCCCAAGGCCCTGTTGCTGGCCCTGATCATCATCTTCTGCCTGATCGGCGCCTACGGACTGAAATTCAGCACCTTCGATATCAACATGCTGCTGGCGTTCGGTCTTATTGGCCTCGTGATGCGCATGACCGGATTCCCGCTGGCGCCATTGATACTGGCGATGATTCTGGGCGCGCTGATGGAGGAGAACATGCGTCGTGCCCTGCAGATTTCGGGCGGGGACTGGTCGGTATTCGTCACCAAGCCGATTTCACTGGTATTGCTGGTCCTGGCGGTGGTTTCCGTGGCCGGACCGATCATCGCCGGCCTCGTCAAGCGGCGCCCGATCTGACCATGCCTCAGATTCGTCGTGTTCCTGAGATAGCCAGTCGGGTCACTGATACCGGCCTTTCAGGATATGCGGACGACTATGGTGAAACGAGTGCACAGGTTTACTCGGCGTTCCGCTGTCGCGACAATGGCGGCAGGCTGGCTTGCTCTGGCGGCGCCGTCGGTCCAGGGGGCATCGGATCCGACGTTTAGGGTGGCCTATGACATCTATTTCGGCGGCCTCCATCTTGCCGTCGCGGATGCTTCCGTCAGCCTCACAGGCGCGCGATATGTTCTGGGTCTGCGGGCAAATCTGCGGGGGATTTCGAGCGTCTTCAGCAGTTGGCGGCTGGAGACAAATTCGCGCGGTGCGGTCAACGGCAGCAGCATCCTCCCGGATGCTCACACGCTGACCCAGGCGCGCGGCGGCGATGCGGACAGCGTCAGAATGCGGTTCGACTCGGGCCGGCCGGTGGATGTCGTGCACACGCCCGAGCGCGAGGAGCCTGCCCCCGGTCACGAAGATTTCATACCGGAGTCCGAATTGCAGGGAGCGCTCGATCCGGTGAGCGCCCTGATCCTGGCCATGCAAACGGTAGAGAACGCGCAATCCTGCCAGATGCGGGCGCCGGTCTATGACGGCCGGCGACGTTTCGACCTGGTTTTCTCTTCACTGGGGTCGGAAAATCTGGAGGCAACGCGTTACAATGCCTATTCAGGGCCCGCTACCCGGTGTCGCGTGCACATCGAACTGGTGTCCGGCGCCTTCAGCGCTGCGGACAGCGACAGCTTCTGGAGCCGCGGCGCGGATCGGTCAGACCGGCAAATGGACGTGTGGTTCGGCCGGCCGCTGAGCGACGGACCGGTTCTGCCGGTGCGCCTGCAGGGTGATACGCGGTTCGGCCGATTTCTGATCCACTTGCGTGAAGCCGGGTCGATAGGGCAATAACGCGAGGGGGCCGCAGACACGGCGGCGATGGTTTCGGTCGCGCTTCGGGTTGCGGTTCCGCCCTGCCGACCCGATTTTTCAAGTTCTGACCGGGTCCCGGGGCAACATTGGGTGTCCCTTTTTTCGGGGGTCCACTCGTTGAGTGTCGTTAAGTGAAAGGCGTCGAATTAATGCCGCAGTACCACGCCAATCGTGAATTGCCGTTCAGCGCGTCTCACCTCTTCGATGTCGTCGCGGATGTCGAAAAGTATCCCGAATTCGTCCCCGGGTGCAGCGGATGCCGCATCATCCGCTGGGATTCAGAGACGCAGTTCGTCGCAGAGGTCACCTACGGCATTTCCGCCCTCAGCCTGGGCTATGTTTGCGAGATCATCCTTGAGCGACCCAGGGAAATTCATGTGCGTGCCACTGAAGGGGCGTTCCGCCATCTGACCAACCATTGGCGGTTCGACCCCACCGAAACCGGCTGCCGCGTGGAATACAAGCTCGACTTCGACTTTCGCTCGCGGCTGATGTCGAAGATCGGTGAGAAGATCATGCATCAAGCCGCCCTGCGCATGATCGATGCCTTTCACAAGCGTGCCCGGATGCTGGAGAAGCGCAATCAGGCCCAGGGCCGTTCCAGCGGGGACGGGAAGCCCGGCGAAGACGAAACCGAAGTCGCCGGAAGCTCCGGTCCCGTCCGCTGAACTTGCGCCCGGGCCCCGGGTGTCGCCGTCAAGCTGCGGCAGTGTCGATCCAGCCGGGCACGGCATCAACGCCGTCCAGTACAGCGAGCGCGCCCCAGTTCTCGATCGGCCCGTCGCCATAGCCGGTTCTGACAGCGATTACTGTGCAGTCGGCGGATTTTCCGGCCTTCACGTCCTCTTTCCTGCCGATGATCAGCAGATTGGCTTTTCCTTCGGGTTGACGTGCGGCGCGTGCCGTTGCGATGGCCTCGCGGATCGGTGCCGGGTCCGGTTTCGGTGGAGACTGGGGCTGGCCGCAGACTATGGCGTCGAACAGCCCGGTCAGGCCGAGACGCTCTATCGTGGCGACGGTAACGTCGTGGAACCCGTTGGTGCACAGGGCAATGGCCATGCCGCGCTGGCGAAGCGCTGTCAGCGTTTCCGATACGCCAGCGAAGACTTCGTCGGCGGCAATGGCGCGGGCTTTCATCGCTTCGCGGAATGACTGTTGCCGGGGATTGGCTTCATAGGGCACAAAGGCGAAACCCTGGGTTTTGTAGGCCTTCGGAACAATGCTGTCCGGATTGTCGCCAATGAACGGTTTCACCGCATCGGCGGAAAGCGGGCCCAGGCCGTCGCCGTCCATGACCACGTTCAGGGCGGCCGTTATCCCGGCAGCGCTGTCATGGAGAATTCCATCAAGATCGAATACCACACATCCGACATCAGCCATGATCCATCCTGTAATAAGTCGTCACAAAAGGTGATTTCTGATCGCGCGTATGCTGTGGCACGACGTCCCATATCCCGGCGTGCCCGCGCGGTCGGGCAATTTCGGCGCGAAACGAAGTTCGTGGTCGATTCCGGGGCCGACAAGCACAACGCAGGATAGTATAGCCTCCACAGGCACCCTATGCACGAAAAACGTGTGTATATGATATAAAGGCAACCTTAATATGGCAGCATCGACGCGGCAGGACGAAATGGGGCAGGACGAATCGGGGAAGGGCGAGGCGATCCCCGACACCGGGCTGGCCTGTATCGTTCTGGCGGCCGGAAAGGGCACGCGCATGAAATCGCGGTTGCCCAAGGTCATGCATCCGCTGGCCGGAATTCCGATGATTGGTCATGTCCTCGCCAGCCTGTCGGCGCTGGGGGCGGTGCGGAGCGCCGTGGTCGTCGGGCCCGGGATGCAGGCGCTTGCCAACAGCTGCGCGCCAACTCCTGTCCGTATCCAGGAAGAGCGCAACGGCACCGCCGGCGCGGTCCTTGCCGCCGCCGACATAATCGAGAATTTTTCGGGCGATGTCCTGGTCGTCTATGGCGACACGCCGCTCGTTCGTCCGGAGACGCTGCGGGCGATGGTGCACAGCCGGCGCGAGACCGGGGCCGCGGTCGTCGTTCTGGGGATGCGGCCCGTCGACCCCGGCGCGTATGGGCGCCTGATCCTCGACGAGGCTGGCGGATTGCAGCGTATCGTCGAAGCCGCCGACGCCTCAGCCGCCGAGCGCGCGGTCGAAATCTGCAACGCGGGGCTGATGGTGCTCGATGGCAGCGTGGCGCTCGAACTGTTGCGCGCCATTCGGCCGGACAATGCCAAGGCAGAGCTTTACCTGACCGATGCCGTCGCGGTCGCGCGGGAACGGGGGATGGATTGCCGCGTCGTCGAAGCGCCGGAGGACGAGGTCCTCGGCATCAACAGCCGCCGCGAACTCGCCGTCGCCGAGGCGATATTGCAGCGGCGACTGCGCGATAACGCCATGGATGCCGGCGTGACGATGACGGATCCGTCGACCGTCTATCTTGCCGCCGATACGCGTTTCGGCATCGATGTCACGATTGGACCCGGCGCCGTGTTCGGGCCGGGCGTGACGGTCGAGGACGACGTCGTCATCAACGCCTATTGCCATCTGGAAAACTGCACCGTACGGACCGGGGCCACGGTCGGGCCGTTCGCGCGGCTGCGGCCGGGAGCGGATGTCGGACCGTCGGCCCATGTCGGCAACTTCGTCGAACTCAAGAACGCCCGGCTCGGCGCCGGAGCCAAGGCCAACCATCTCAGTTATCTCGGCGACGCCGATATCGGCGCCGGAACGAATATCGGTGCCGGAACGATCACCTGCAATTATGACGGCGTGTCGAAATCGCGGACATCATTGGGTGATGGGGTGTTCGTGGGGTCCAACACGGCGTTCGTGGCCCCGCTTTCGGTTGGCGACGGTGCGGTTATCGGTGCCGGCAGCGTCATCACGGCGGATGTTCCGGCGAACGGTCTCGCCTCGGCCCGGGCCGGTCAGAAGGTGACGCCCGATGGCGGCAGACGCTATTGGGACAAACGGCGCGGCGGCAAGAACGCGAAGTAACAGGCTAGCATCGCTCCGGCCCGGGGGCGTTATCGGTGAACAGGAGAATTGGGTATGTGTGGCATCATCGGCATCCTTGGCCATGACGACGTGGCGGACCGGTTGGTCGAAGCCCTGCAACGGCTCGAATATCGCGGCTATGACAGCGCCGGCGTCTCGACGCTGGTGAACGGCGAGCTGCAGAGGCGGCGGGCCGAAGGCAAGCTGGTGAACCTGCGGGACCTGCTGGAGCGCAAGCCGCTGACCGGTCGCAGCGGCATCGGCCACACGCGTTGGGCGACCCACGGCCGGCCTTGCGAATCCAACGCCCATCCCCATGCGACGGACGATGTCGCACTGGTTCATAACGGTATCATCGAGAACTACAAGGCCCTGCGTGCGGATCTCGCTGAGCGGGGGCACCAATTCGAGACCGAGACCGATACCGAGATCGTCGTGCACCTGATCACCGATCTGCTGGGCCAGGGGCACCCTCCGCGCCAGGCAGTTGCACAAGCGCTGGAACAACTGGAAGGGGCATTTGCCCTGGTTATTCTTTTCCGCGGCGAGGAGGATCTGCTGATCGGCGCCCGTCGCGGCAGCCCGCTGGCGGTCGGCATCGGCGACGGCGAAATGTATCTGGGATCGGACGCTCTGGCGCTGGCGCCGCTGACATCGCAACTCGTCTATCTGGAAGAAGGCGACCGGGTCGAGCTGACACGAGCGGGTGCGACCTATTTGGATGGGGACGGAAACCCGGTGGAACGTCGGGTGACGAAGTCCTCGGTATCCAGTGCCATGGTCGGCAAGGGCGGCTATGCCCATTTCATGCTCAAGGAAATTCACGAGCAGCCGGCTGTCATTGGCGACAGTCTGCGGGCCCATATCGACCCCGGCACCCGGCAGGTCACGTTGCCGCCGATGCCGGTCGACTGGAAGGTCGTGCCCAGGATCACGATGGTGGCGTGCGGCACGGCCTATTACGCGGCCATGACGGCGAAGTACTGGTTCGAGCGGATCGCGGGTCTTCCGGTCGAGACGGACATCGCATCGGAGTTTCGATACCGCGAAACCCCGATGCCGGAGAACGGCATCGCACTGTTCGTTTCCCAATCCGGCGAAACCGCCGACACATTGGCCGCGCTGCGGCACGCCAAGGAGCAGGGGCAGACGATCATATCCGTCGTCAATATGCCCGAAAGCTCCATGGCGCGGGAAAGCGACGTCGTCTTGCGCACGCTCGCGGGCCCGGAAATCGGCGTGGCGTCGACCAAGGCATTCACGACCCAGCTTGGCGTCCTCGCATGCCTTGCCATAGCCGCCGGGAGGGGCCGGGATGTACTGACAGCAGAGAATGAGCGGGCATTAACGGATGCCCTGATCGAAGTACCGTCCCGGATCGCCGATATTCTCGATCACGGCGACAGTATCGACTCGATCAGCCGGTGGGTGGCTTCCGCGCGGGACGTGCTTTATCTGGGGCGCGGAACGTCCTATCCGCTGGCGCTCGAAGGGGCGTTGAAACTCAAGGAAATCAGCTATATTCACGCCGAGGGCTATGCCGCCGGTGAAATGAAGCACGGGCCCATTGCCCTTATCGACGACAGCGTGCCGGTGATCGTGCTGGCGCCGTCCGACGGTGTCTTCGAGAAGACCATTTCCAATGTTCAGGAGGTCGTCGCGCGCGGCGGCCGCGTGATCGGATTCACCGACGAGCAGGGAAGCAGCCATTTCGATGGTCTGGCCGAAGTGTGCATCGAGATGCCGACCGTCCATCCCTTCGTGGCGCCGATCCTGTATGCCCTGCCGGTTCAGCTGCTGGCCTATTTCACGGCGGTGGCCAAAGGGACCGATGTCGATCAGCCGCGAAATCTGGCCAAGTCGGTAACAGTCGAGTAGCCGCCAGCGTCGTTCCGATCCCGCCACCACTCACCCGAGTTCACCGGCCTTTGCCAAGGACATTGGGAGCAGGGTGGCGGGAGGGATGTGGCGGTGAATGCGGCCCGCTGGCAGCCTTGACGAGTGCGCGACTTTATGCGGCGCGGGATACGGCTGCGGTCGGCGAACCGGCGGCCTGGGCTCCGGCATTTCGCGACTCCGTCGTCTGCGCCAGGGTCTGAGCCGATCCGAACAGCCGGCTATAGGTCAGGGCGAGGACGCGAAGCCGACGGCTGAGATTCTTCGCCCCATTTTCACCGTTCGGCCCATCAGTCGCGGCAATGCGCGCGCAAAGCTGGTTCAATGTCAGCTCTTCGGCAAGACAAAGCTCCGTCAGCATATCCAGAACTTCGCGCTCCAGCCCGACCGACGTGCGCCGCCCATTAAAGGATACGTTCATCCGGATATAGGTTTGACGTCGATCGATATTTGCCAGTGCGTATCCGAGTCGGTCCATCCTTTAGCCTCCTTAACAATCCTGTTGCGCCAGTATTCGAGAGAACCGCGCCCTCACTACATTCATAGGTTGTCAAAGGCAACGAAAACTTTTCATACTGAAATATATCACGTTTTGTTGACTATCCGAGCAACCGGAAACGTTCAGTCTTGAACGGTCGTGGAAATTCGGAAGAGCATGTCGGTCTGCCGATCGCACTCCTGTTCCAGTGCCGGATCTGTGCCGGGCTGGCGTTCGCCCGAAGGGCCGCCTATGTTTCAAACCATGATCGTCATCAAGCGCCTTATTCCGTGGATGTTTGCCGTCTTGTTGGTGGCATGCGGCAGTAGTCCGCCCGAAACGGACTTCTCGGACGCTGAGCAGGCACGCGAAAGTTTCGGTCTCGTGACGGCCGATCTGTCCGATCGCGATCGCAACCGCGTGGTCGACACGCTGGCATGGACGCTTCTTGCGCTCGACGGCATGCCCGAGGCGGAGCCGGGGACGCGGACCCATCAGGACATGCGCGGGGAAATCGCGGCCATGACCGATCCGGCGATCGTCGAGCGTCTGGCCGATGCCGGGTTTGGCGGTCTCGCCGGACCCGGCCTCATGGACCGGGCGGCGGGCATCCTGGCCGAGCGGGTCGGTGCGGCGATGGGGCAGGCCGGTATAGCCCTGGCCGACGCAAAAATTCCGCTCGACGACTATCGGACGGCCCGGGACACGGCTCGAATCCGGCTTTCGCCCCTGGGCATCGCTGATGCCGATATCGACCGCGGCGTCATACATCAGGCGGATCGGGCGAGGCTGCGGGCAACAATCGAAAACGGTTTTGATCGCCCGATCGTGCGTGTTCAGCTCGACGTGGCGCTCAGGGATCGGGAAAGCAACACCCGGGCCGATGCGGATGTTACTGTACGGCTGGACAGACCGCTATTGCCGGGCAGGCGAATGACGATAGAAGGACTGGGCGGGCTTGCCGACGACCTCGACGGGGACCTGGCCGCGCGCTATGCAGGTCAACGGCACCGAGGCGCGGTTTCGGCTCTGGCCAGCCGCGTCGAATTCGAGGACGGTAGCAGCATCGATTCGGCCCGACCGCCGACGCCGGGGGTGCTAAACCGCATCGACCGGCTCAGGGAGCGACATGAAGCATGGATTGAACGCTATCGGTCGGCGCGCAGTCTGTCCGTCGACTGGACACCGGCAGAAGATCGTGACAAGGCGGCGGGCGAAGGAACGGCTGAGAACGGTGGCAATGTTCACCCCGGCGGCGGTCCGCCCGGTACGCAATCACCACTTTCCTTTATTCCTCTGCCGGACGCTGCGCAGGGAATACCGGATACGATGACGAAATTCGCCACGAGGGAGTTCATCACAAATGAAACTGCATGATCAAAGTCTCCTGCGGGAGCAATGCTATATCGATGGTGCGTGGGTCAAAAGCAGCGAAGGCGCGACCGTCACGGTGATCAATCCGGCGAACGGCGATGCCGTGGCGACCGTCCCCAGGCTGGGCGTCGCCGAGACCCGCCGCGCGATCGAGGCCGCTGATGCCGCCTGGCCGGCATGGCGGTCGAAAACGGCCAAGGAACGCGCTGCCATACTGCGCAAATGGTATGATCTGGTGATGGCCAACCAGGAAGACCTCGCTGTCCTGATGACAATGGAGATGGGCAAACCGCTGGCGGAAAGCCGGGGCGAGATCGCCTATGGCGCCAGTTTCATCGAGTGGTTCGCCGAAGAGGGCAAACGCGCCTATGGCGAGACGATCCCGACCTATGCGGCCGATCGGCGGCTGATGGTCACCAAGGAGCCGATCGGCGTCGTCGGCGCGATCACGCCCTGGAACTTCCCCAATGCGATGATCACCCGCAAGGTCGCACCGGCTCTGGCGGCGGGATGCACAATTGTTCTGAAGCCGGCCGAGGACACACCACTGTCTGCCCTGGCGCTGGCCGAACTGGCCGAGCGGGCCGGCATCCCCAAGGGTGTGTTCAATATCGTCACCGGCAAGGCGTCCGAAATCGGCGGCGAACTCACCTCCAACCCGACGGTGCGCAAGATCACCTTCACCGGCTCCACCGAGATCGGCAAACTGCTGATGCGGCAATGCGCCGATACGGTGAAGAAGGTGTCGCTCGAACTGGGCGGCAACGCACCCTTCATCGTTTTCGATGATGCCGATGTCGATGCAGCGGTCGCTGGCGCCATAGCGTCCAAATTCCGCAACGCCGGCCAGACATGCGTTTGCGCCAACAGAATCCTTGTCCAGGCGGACGTCAAGAACGTGTTCGTCGCAAAACTGGCCGAGGCGACGCGCGCCCTCAAGGTCGGTAACGGGCTGGAATCCGGGGTACAGGTCGGCCCGCTGATCAACGGCGAGGCTGTCGAAAAGGTCGAGGCGCACATTGCCGACGCGGTATCCAAAGGCGCCCGGGTCATGGTCGGCGGCGAGCGCGGCAATTTCGGGGGAACCTTCTTCCAGCCGACGGTCCTTTCGGACATGAACACCGACATGCTGATTACCGAAGAAGAAACTTTCGGTCCGGTCGCTCCGGTTTATACCTTTGAGAACGAAGCGGATGCCGTTCGTCTCGCCAACGACACCCGTTTCGGGCTGGCAGCCTATTTCTACAGCCGTGACATCGGACGGATCTATCGTGTGCAGGAAGGGCTGGAATACGGCATCGTCGGCGTGAACACCGGTATCATTTCCACCGAGCTGGCGCCTTTCGGCGGCGTGAAGGAAAGCGGGATCGGTCGCGAAGGCTCGAAATACGGCCTCGACGATTTCATGGAGCTCAAATACGTGAATATCGGCGGCATCGATTCCTGACGCTACCGATGACGTAAGGCGTGGCGATAGGGCGAATGGTTGAAGATCGGCGGGTATGGGCGTCACCATACCCGCCGTCGCATGTCGGGTGAGTACAATGTCAGACTACGATTTTGATTTCTTCGTGATCGGTGCCGGCTCGGGCGGGGTGAGGGCGGCACGGATCGCCGCCGGTCATGGTGCCCGTGTCGGCATCGCCGAGGACAGGGACCTGGGCGGCACCTGCGTCAATGTGGGCTGCGTGCCAAAGAAGCTGTTGGCCTATGCCGCCCATTTCCGTCATGACCTTGAGGATGCGGGCGCCTATGGCTGGAATGTCGGAACATTTACGCATGACTGGGCTCGCCTGATCGCCAACAAGAACGAGGAAATCAGCCGCCTGAACGGCGTCTATCAACGCCTGCTGGATGGCGCCGGGGTCGAATTGATCAGGGGCCGTGCGGTGCTGACCGGCCCGCATTCGATGCAGATCGGCGACCGGGAAGTGACGGCCGAACGCATCCTTATCGCCGTCGGCGGATGGCCAAGTATGCCCGACATTCCCGGTGCCGACGAATTCGGTATATCCTCCAACGAAGCATTCTACCTCGACGACATGCCGGAACGTGTTGTCATCGTCGGCGGCGGATACATCGCGGTGGAATTCGCCGGCATCTTCCATGCGCTGGGCGCTTCCGTCACGCTCGTCCATCGGGGCGACCGGATCTTGCGGGGATTCGATCAGGATCTGCGTTTGGAGCTGGAGGAGGAGCTGCAACGATCGGGCGTCGACGTGCTGTTGAACACCCTGCCGGCAGGATTGACCGCCGACGCCAATGGTGTGCGGCGGCTTTCGCTGTCGGACGGCCGTGAACTGCCCTGCGATCAGGTCATGTTCGCCACCGGCCGCCGGCCCAAGACAGCCGGGCTGGGCCTGGAGACCGCCGGCGTCGGCGTCGATCCCTATGGCGCCGTCGTGGTCGACGACCAATACCGGACCAGCGTGCCCAACATCTACGCCATCGGGGACGTGACCGATCGTTTCAATCTGACGCCCGTTGCCATCGCCGAGGGGCATGCCCTGGCGGATACGGTTTTCGGCAACCGCCCACGCGGCATTTCGTACGAGAATATCCCGACGGCTGTGTTTTCCATGCCGCCGATCGGGACCGTCGGTCTGACCGAGGAAGAGGCCCGCCTGCAGTTCGACGTCGGTATCTATCGCACGCGTTTCCGGCCGATGCGGCACACGCTGTCGGGACGCCAGGACAAGATCATGATGAAGCTGATCGTAGACCGGGCGAGTGACCGCGTACTGGGCTGCCACATGATCGGGCCCGACGCGCCTGAGATCATCCAGGCCCTGGGGGTGGCGATGAGCGCCGGTGCGACGAAAGCCGACTTCGACAGCACGATTCCCGTTCATCCGACGGCGGCCGAGGAATTCGTCACCATGCGCAGCCCTGTAACCGATTGAGAGCGCGGTCGATCGAGGGACCGGTGGAACTGCCTAAAGGTACGCAAACCGTTCGGAAAACGGGTGGAATTGTGGCGGCAAACATCGTATAGCCTGAAAGCGGATATATCCGATCGTCATGGGGCCGCGGAGGAATCGCTGATCGGGTGATTGCCGGGGAATCGCGACGCGAACGGCCGAAGACCGAGCTAGGAGAGCTGAAATGCCGACGCTGACGGGAAACCGCCCGACTGGGAACTGGACGCCGCAATCCTGGCGGGCCCTTCCGGCGAAACAGATGCCGGCCTATCCCGATGCCGACCATCTGGCGCAGGTCGGGGCGCAGCTTTCGCGATTTCCTCCATTGGTTTTTGCCGGTGAAGCGCGGGAGCTGAAGTCGCAGTTGGCCAAGGTCGCCCGGGGTGAAGCTTTCCTGCTTCAGGGTGGTGATTGCGCCGAAAGTTTCCAGGAATTCCACCCGGACAAGATTCGCGACACCTTCCGCGTCCTGCTGCAGATGGCCGTGGTCATGACATTCGGCAGCGCCGTGCCAGTGGTCAAGGTCGGCCGCATGGCCGGTCAGTTCGCCAAGCCGCGGTCGGCCGACATGGAGACAGTCGGCGGCGTGGAATTGCCCAGCTATCGCGGCGATATCATTAACGGCTTCGACTTCAACGAAGAATCCCGTATTCCCGACCCGAACCGCATGCTCAATGCGTACAACCAGTCGGCATCGACGCTGAACCTGTTGCGTGCCTTCGCACAGGGTGGTTACGCGGATCTGCATCAGGTTCACCAGTGGATCCTGGGCTTTGTCGGCCGGGGGCCAGAGGTTCAGCGCTACGAGGAATTCGCGTCACGTATCGACGAAGCCCTGCAGTTCATGGCGGCTTGCGGGGTGACGGCGGAAACGACGCCGGCCATTCGCGAGGCGGCATTTTTCACGTCTCACGAAGCCCTGTTGTTGCCATACGAAGAAGCGCTGACCCGCATCGATAGCACGACCGGCGAATGGTACGACGTGTCGAGCCATCTGCTGTGGATCGGCGACCGTACCCGTCAGGTCGATCATGCGCATGTCGAGTTCCTGCGCGGCGTGCGCAATCCGATCGGCATCAAATGCGGACCCAGCCTCGATCCGGACGAACTGATGCGTCTGATCGATCTGCTGAACCCCGAGGATGAGGCCGGACGGCTTACGCTGATCGTCCGCATGGGCGCGGAAAATCTCGACAAGGGCTTCGCGCCGCTCGCACGACGGGTCAAGAAGGAGGGACGCACGGTCGTCTGGGCATCCGACCCGATGCATGGCAATACCGTCAAGTCGACGTCGGGCTACAAGACCCGCCGGTTCGATGCCATTCTGGAAGAAGTGCGCGCCTTTTTCGGTGTCTGCCACGGTGAAGGAATTCATCCCGGCGGTGTGCATTTCGAGATGACCGGGCAGGATGTGACCGAGTGCACAGGCGGTGCCCACGAAGTCACCGACGACGCATTGTCCGAGCGTTATCATACGGCTTGCGACCCGCGATTGAATGCCAATCAGGCGCTTGAACTGGCGTTTCTGATCGCCGAGAAACTGAAAGAGGAGCGCGCGGAGAAGGATCGGGCGCGACGCATCGCCGCCGCGGAGTAAACACGCTGGCGATTTCCAGCTTCATGGCGGCCGCCGGTCGGGCGGCCGCTCCACGTCGCCGAGAGCTTCTTGTATGACGAAGTCAGCCTATCCTCCGATCGAAGAAATCGGCGCATGGACGGATGCATATTTCAATCGAACCAAAGAGACAGTGGCAAAATGGGGTGACGCGACTGTTACCTATGCGCTGTTTCTGAGACGGCCCTGCATCTCGGCCCCCAGGCTCGCGTTCGATTGGCTGGAAGCGGTCATGGCAGCGCGCGGCACGGCGGTGAATATCGACCTGCGCTATCCGGAGGGCAAATGGGTCGGCGCCGGTGAGCCGATCGCTTATATCACCGGATCGCTGGTCGCGCTGGTCGATCTGGAAACCATCCTTCTACAGAAACTCGGGCCCGCCTGTGTGGCGGCTTACAACGCCTATTCGATGGCCGCTGATCTGCCCAACGTTTCCTTTCTGGCGATGGATGCGCGCCATTGCGCCGGAACCGAAATGGCGGACATGATGGCTTATGCTGCGTCGGTCGGCTCTGATCGTGCCAAGCGCAAACACGGTGCCGTCGGCTTTATCGGGAATGCGACGAACGCCACCGCCCATTATTTCGGGCAGGAGCGCGGCTTCGGAACCATGCCCCATGCCCTGATCGGCTATGCCGGTTCGACCGTCCGTGCGGCCGAGATGTTTCACGAGGTCCATCCCGATGCCAAACTGACCGTTCTTGTCGATTATTTCGGTAAGGAGGTTTCCGACAGCCTCGCCGTTTGTGAACGGTTTTCGGGCCTGGCGGCAGACGGCCGTCTGGCCGTTCGCATCGATACCTCGGGCGGACGTTATCTGGAAGGCCTGGACCCCCCATCGTCCTATGCCGTTCTCGAACGTTATGTTCCGGCGGCGATCCGCGGATATCGCGACGAGTCGGAGCTTCGCTATCTGATCGGCACCGGCGTTTCGGCGGCGGCGATCCACCATCTTCGCGAACAGCTCGACAAAGCCGGCTTCAGCAAGGTCGGTATCGTGGCCAGTTCGGGCTTTTCGCCCGTGAAGTGCCGGATTATGGCACTGGCAAAAGCGCCGGTGAATATCATCGGGACGGGCAGCTATCTGCCGGAAAAATGGTCCGAAACCTATGCCACAGCCGACATCGTCGACTATGACGGCCAGCCCCGGGTTAAGGTCGGGCGCGAGTTCCTTCTGCGGCGATAGCCGTCACGCCGGAACCGGGGCGGAATAATGTTGGCGCTTCGTTTGATTGACAGGTCCGAGCGGCCCATTATCGTCGCCTGCGAAGCACGCCGCTGTCTTGCGGATATCACCGGAACGGAATGACCATGACCGATCGGCTCGCCATCGCGCTGGCACAAATCAATCCCACTGTCGGCGACATCGACGGCAATATCGAGCGCATATTGAATGCCCGCGCCGAAGCCGCGCGGCAAGGGGCCGATGTGGTCGTGACACCGGAACTCTCGGTCAGCGGGTATCCGCCGGAAGATCTGGTGATGAAACCGTTCTTTCTGGATGCCATCCGTTCGGCCGTCGATAAACTGGCGGCGGCGACGGCCGATGGCGGTCCCGCGCTGATCGTCGGAGCGCCGTGGCGTCCGGATCAACATCTCGTCTTGCCGGACGAAGGCGATCAGCGACGGATCGCCTGCAACGCAGCGATCGTCCTCGATGGCGGTGCGATCACCGCCGTTCGGGCAAAGGTGGAGTTGCCGAACTATGGCGTTTTTGACGAGCAGCGCGTTTTTCTCAGGGGTGGCATGCCCGGTCCGGTCGAAATCAGGGGTGTTCGGGTCGGCTTGCCGGTTTGCGAGGATATCTGGATCCCCGATGTCGTTGAATGCCTTGAGGAGTCCGGGGCCGAACTGCTGATCAGTATCAACGGCAGTCCGTTCGAACGCGGGAAGATGGATACGCGGGTGTCGTTGGTCGTCACGCGCGTCCGCGAAACCGGGCTGCCGTTGATCTATCTGAACCAGGTCGGCGGCCAGGACGAACTGGTCTTCGACGGCGCGTCATTCGTGATCGACGGCGACTTTACACTGAAATCGCAGCTGCCGGCGTTCGAGGCCGCCGTATCGGTGACCCAGTGGGCGCGGGGCAAGGGGGGACGGTGGTCCTGCCACAGTGGCCAGACGGTGCCACCGCCAGAGCCGCTGGAGGCCATCTATCAGGCCGTCGTGCTCGGCCTCAGGGACTATGTCGGCAAGAACGGGTTCCCAGGCGTCGTTATCGGATTGTCGGGCGGGATAGACAGCGCCTTTTCCGCAACGATCGCAACGGACGCTCTGGGTCCGGATCGGGTCCGGTGCGTATTGATGCCGTCGCGCTATACGGTATCCGCCAGTAACGAGGATGCGGCAGAGTCTGCCCGACGTCTTGGTGTGGCGACAGACACGATACCCATAGAGCCGGCCGTTGAAGCCTTCACCGAAATGCTGGCGCCGATATTCGGCGATCGCCCGGCCGATCTGACCGAAGAAAACATTCAAAGTCGCATTCGTGGCCTGATCCTGATGGGCGTTTCCAACAAGCTCGGCCCCATGGTGCTGTCGACCGGCAACAAGTCGGAAATGTCGGTCGGCTATGCGACCTTGTACGGCGACATGAATGGCGGCTTCAACGCGTTGAAGGATCTCTACAAGACGACGGTGTTCGATCTGGCGCGGTGGCGCAATGCCCATCATCGGCCGGGATGGCTGGGGCCTTCGGGCGAAGTGACGCCCAAACGCGTCATCGACAAGCCGCCATCGGCGGAACTGAGGCCCGATCAGAAGGACGAGGACAGCCTGCCGCCTTATCCGATCCTCGACGACATCCTGGCCTGTCTGATCGAAAGCGAGATGGGGATCGAGCAGATCATGGCGCGCGGTCACGACCGGGAGACGGTGGTGAGAGTGTGGACCTTGCTCGACCGTGCCGAATACAAGCGCCGCCAGGCACCGCCCGGCGTCAAGATCACCTCGCGCAGCTTCGGCCGTGACCGGCGTTACCCGATTACCAACAGGCTGCTTTCGCATGTCGTGAAATAGCCGGTCCCGCCGACCGCCGAACGGTGAGTTAATCGCACAAAAGGAAAGGGCGGGGAGATTGCTCTCCCCGCCCCGGCCAACGGTCTTTGTTCTGAGCGCAGGGCGCGATCAGTAGTCCATATCGCCCATGCCGCCCATACCGCCCATGCCACTGGCACCGGCGCCCTTTTTCTCGGGCTTTTCGGAGATCATGGCCTCGGTCGTGACCAGCAGGCCGGCAACCGATGCCGCATCCTGAAGCGCCGTGCGGACGACCTTGGTCGGGTCGATGACGCCGGCCTTGATCAGGTCCTCGTAGGTGTCCGTGGCGGCGTTGTAGCCGTAGTTGGGGTCTTTCTGGTCCAGCAGCTTGCCGATGACGATCGAGCCGTCGATACCGGCATTGGTGACGATCTGCCGGATCGGGGTCTGGATCGCGCGGCGGATGATGTCGATTCCCACACGCTGGTCGTCGTTCACCGGCTTGATCGCGTCAAGTGAGCGAACGGCGTAGAGCAGGGCGACGCCACCACCGGCAACGACACCTTCCTGTACGGCCGCGCGGGTCGCATGCATGGCGTCGTCGACGAGGTCCTTGCGTTCCTTGACTTCGATCTCGGTCGCGCCGCCGACACGGATAACCGCAACACCGCCGGCCAGCTTGGCGAGGCGTTCCTGCAGCTTTTCACGGTCGTAATCGGACGTGGTCTCCTCAGCCTGCGACTTGATCTGACCGCAACGCGCTTCGATATCGGCCTTGTTGCCGGCACCGTCGACGATCGTGGTATCGTCCTTGGTGATGGTAACCTTCTTGGCCGAGCCGAGCATTTCGAGCGTGACGTTCTCAAGCTTGATGCCGACATCCTCGGAGATGACCTGACCGCCCGTCAGGATGGCCATGTCTTCAAGCATCGCCTTACGACGATCGCCGAAACCGGGGGCCTTGACGGCTGCGATCTTCAGGCCGCCGCGCAGCTTGTTGACGACCAGCGTCGCCAGGGCTTCGCCTTCGACGTCTTCGGCGACGATCAGCAGCGGGCGGCTGGACTGAACGACCGATTCCAGTACGGGCAGCAGTGCCTGCAGGTTCGACAGCTTCTTTTCATGGAACAGGATGTAGGGGTTCTCAAGCTCCGCCTGCATCTTTTCCGAGTTGGTGACGAAGTACGGGCTGAGATAGCCGCGGTCGAACTGCATGCCTTCGACGACTTCGAGTTCGGTATCGAGCGACTTGGCTTCCTCGACCGTGATCACGCCTTCGTTGCCGACACGCTTCATCGCCTCGGCGATCATCGCGCCGACAGTCTTGTCGCCGTTGGCCGAGATCGTGCCGACCTGGCCGATTTCCTCGTTCGTATCGACGTTGCGCGAGCGGGACTGGATGTCCTCGACCACTGCCTTGACGGCGATGTCGATGCCGCGCTTGAGATCCATGGGGTTCATGCCGGCGGCAACGGCCCGCACGCCTTCGCGAACGATGGCCTGCGCCAGAACAGTGGCGGTCGTGGTGCCGTCACCGGCGGTGTCATTGGTCTTGGACGCGACCTCACGCAGCATCTGCGCGCCCATATTCTCGAACTTGTCGGTCAGTTCGATTTCCTTGGCGACGGTGACGCCGTCCTTGGTGATCCGGGGCGAGCCGAAGCTCTTGTCCAGAACGACGTTGCGGCCCTTGGGGCCGAGGGTCACCTTGACCGTGTCGGCGAGAATATCCACACCGCGGAGCATGCGGTTGCGGGCGTCGACGCCGAATTTAATGTCTTTAGCGGACATGATTGTTCAATCCTTCAGAAAAATACCAGCCGTTCAATAATGTGCCCCGACAAGGGGGTCGCAGACACATGATCATGAGCCGCGTTATGCGGCCTTGGCAGCAGCCGACGGCTCGATGATGCCGAGTACGTCAGACTCTTTCATGATCAGCAGATCTTCGCCGTCCAATTTGATTTCAGTTCCCGACCACTTGCCGAAAAGAATGCGGTCGCCGGATTTGACGTCGAGTGCCTGGATCTTGCCGCTCTCGTCGCGGACGCCGGGTCCGACGGAGACGACTTCGCCTTCCATCGGCTTTTCCTTGGCCGTATCGGGAATGATGATTCCGCCCTTGGTCTTGGCGTCTGCTTCGATGCGGCGGACCAGCACGCGATCATGCAATGGACGAAAACTCATGATGTCTTGCTCCTGTAATGCGGCCCCCTCATCGAGGCGAGCCGGTCGTAGCGTCCTCGGACGCGGAATTAGCCAAAGCTGTTGTGCAGCCTGCTCGTCGGTGCCGAAGCCTTTGAGGCGCCGCAACCGTGGGCCGCGTGTGTTAGCACTCCAGCCCCGCGAGTGCTACTGATGTACGGAGTGGCCGGCGCCAATACAAGCCTCTTGATGATGCCGCTCCAATTTTTTGGCAGCAGCCCAGCGTCATGGCTGCTAATAGATTGAATTAATTGACTTTTCTTCCAGATGTGCCAGCATTATCATGGGGCTTATGGAAAATATGGGGGTCCGCACCTGCTGCGTTCCCCAAATCCCGAACCCCGAATCAAGTACCGGCAAAACAAGAAGAGGTCGAGACATGGAAAAGTCGGGATTGGACCTGGAGCACCAGTTGAAGGGATATCGGCTGACGACTGCGGAAATTCTCTATCGTCTGCCCGACCATCCCGCGTTTCTTCAAACATTCATCTGGCAGGAGCTGGATCTGGCGCCACGATATCCGACCCTGCGACGCTTCCTGGATTTCTGGGATCGGGAAATCGAGGCGAAGATCCACACCGTGACGGTGGCCTCCCAGGGCATTGTCACTGCCGGCGAACTGCGTCGTTGTGACGTCGAACTTCAGATGCAGTAGCGGGTTGGTATTACAGATTTTTGTGCAGTCCCGCCGCCACCCTGATCGTCCCGACACCGATCGGGGACGCCGCGCCGGATGCACCCGGCTTGTGTGTCACGATCGAGAGTTGCTGCGCGAGATCCCGGGTCGGCAACGCGTCACTTCGTGCCGCGCTGCGCCCGGGAATACGGTTGGAGTGGAATCGCGCGCAACCATTCCCTGATCGTCCCCGACACCGATCGGGGACCCCGCGCCGGATGCACCAGGTTCGTGTGTCACGATCGAAAGTTTCTGCGGAGAGTTCACGTGTCAGCGTCAAGGAGGCGATCCGGCGTTGACGACGGGGCCGGAAGGACTTATAAACCACGCATCGCCAACAGCATGAGGCCTATGAGCATCATGGACGACCCGAATAGTCTGTCGCGGATGTTAAGCGAACAGGCCCAGAATACCGCCAAAGCGGGTTCTATCGGGATCATCGGCTGACACCCGTCGGCTCGGTGAGACCGGGCCGATAGGGCAAGAATCGAATTTCAATTCGTTTCGACCCTCCTCTTATCATCCGCGAAAACGACGATCGGCGGCACCGGCAAACGGTCCCGTCCGATAGACGTGTTTAAACGGCATGAACTTGTCACACGCGTTCCATGGGAACGCGATGTGCTGGAGGGTGTGATGACAGCAATCGACACAGACATCACCAAGGGCGGCATCACCAAGGGCGGCATCACCAAGGGGTGTCCGGCCAAAGGGCACACCGTCACAGGGCGCCTTCGGCGCTTCCTGGCCAATGGTGCATCGGATATTCGGCCGGCGGATCTGTTCGCCGACTGGCGGCCCGCCGACATCGCCAATATCCTCGGCGGGTTCGATGCGGCCGATGCGGCCCGCATCCTGACTGCGCTGCCGCCGCGGCAGCGCGCAGCAATCATCGTTTACTTCGACACGGCCACCCGCAGCGCCATATCGGATCATCTGCCGGCCCGTTTGCGAGAGCATCTGGCCACCAGATCCGATCGCCTCGCGCGACGCCAGGAGCGGTCAGCGGCGCGCGAGTCCGGACGCGGCATACGCGGTCAACCGGCACGGCCACGTCGGCGCGACGGCTACGGCGTATCCGGCTGGGCGACCAATGTCGCGTTGGATGCGGCCACTGTTCTGCTGCAGCGGGGGCATCGTCTCGGCGTCATCGGGCCGAGCCGACTGGCGCGGGGATTGATGAAGGTTGCCGGATGGCGCGGTCGCCTCCGCCGCCAGTCGGCAAGCGGAAGCTGGGCCGCCTGACAGAGGCGATGGGTACGTTGAGCGCTGGAAGTTGGGCGTCGGGAACTGTATCGTGGCGCCCGAGCCCATCCTTCCGGCAATCGCGGACCGTATCGACCGACAATGCAGACACATCCGGACTTCCCGAGCCTCGTCGTCCTTGATCACCCGCTGATCCAGCACAAACTTACCCTGTTGCGCCAGATCGATCGCTCGACCAACGGATTCCGGCGGTTGCTTCGCGAGATTTCGCTCCTGATGGGGTACGAGGTCACGCGCGACCTGAAGTTGACGACCAAGCGCATCGAGACGCCGCTGGAACCCATGGATGCCCCGATCCTTGCCGGCAAAAAGGTGGCGATCGTGGCAATTCTGCGCGCCGGTCTCGGCATGACCGAGGGGTTGCAGGAGCTGATTCCCTCCGCCCGTTGCGGTCATATCGGCCTGTATCGCGATCCGAAGACCCACGAGCCGGTGGAATACCTGGTTAAACTGCCGGCACCGGAGGAGCGGATGTTCATTCTCGTCGACCCGATGCTGGCGACGGGAAATTCGGCTGCTCATGCGGTCGATGTTCTGAACGCACACGGTGTCAGCGACGCAAATATCCGTTTCGTGGCCCTGGTCGCCGCACCGGAAGGCGTGCGCCGGCTGGCGGCCGATCATCCGTCGGTGCAGGTGTTCACCGCCGGCCTCGACCGTGAATTGAACGAGCACGCTTATATTTTGCCGGGTCTCGGCGACGCGGGCGACCGGATCTTCGGCACCAAGTAGCCGTCAATTCGTCGTTTCAGTGCCCGCTTCATTGCGGCCTTGCTCGCGCGCCAAAATCGCTTTAGACTTAAAACATTAAGGGCGAAATGGCCGGAGTGAACTGCCTTGAGCGAGGCGAGACCCGACAGCGCGCATTCGATCGATAATGCCCGGCCCCTGGCCGGTCGTCATGCCGTCGTCACCGGTGGCGGGCGCGGGATTGGCCGGGCGATCGCGCTGAGGCTCGCCGATGCCGGGGCCCGGATCACGGTCATGGGACGGTCGGTGGATCAACTGGCCGCCGTTGTCGCTGAAATTGGCGACCGCAACGGTGCCGGCCCGGCGCAGCATCTGGGGGTCGATGTCGCCGATGAAGACAGCGTCGCCCGTGCATTCGGCGCCGCCGGTGAATTTGCCCCGATCGATATACTGATCAACAACGCCGGTATAGCGGACAGCGCGCCGCTGAAGCGGACGACTTTGGCACAGTGGAATGCCATCATGGCGGTCAACCTGACCGGGGTCTTCCTTTGCACCCGCGCAGTGCTGCCCGCGATGACGGAACGCGGGTTCGGGCGTATCGTGTCGGTGGCGAGCACCGCCGGGCTCAAGGGCTATGCCTATGTCGCGCCGTATTGCGCCTCGAAGCACGGGGTGATCGGCATGACGCGGTCGCTGGCGCTGGAAACCGCGCGAACCGGTGTGACGGTCAATTGCGTCTGTCCGGGCTATACCGACTCCGACATCGTCGACGCCGCCGCTCGTACCATCGCCGAAAAAACCGGCCGCACCGAAGAGCAGGCAAAGGTCGATATCTCGTCCGGAAACCCCCAGAAGCGCCTGATTCAGCCGGAAGAGGTCGCCGAAGCCACATTGTGGTTGTGCGACCCGCGCGCCGGCTCGATGACCGGACAATCCGTTGCCGTCGCTGGCGGAGAAGTGATGTGAGCACGGATCAGCCGGACGACCACACACCCGATGTCGCCAGCGTGGACATTGGGGGCGTCGACTACGAAACCGCTGCCAGCGGCGACAAGCCCAATCTGCGTCTGTGGCTGCGCCTGCTGACCTGCGCGAACATGATCGAGACGGAGGTGCGGTCACGCCTGCGCAGCGATTTCGACGTGACATTGCCCCGCTTCGATCTGATGGCACAGTTGGAAAAGGCGCCGGATGGCCTGACCATGAGCGAGCTGAGCCGCCGGCTCATGGTCTCCAACGGCAACATAACCGGTATCGTCGATCGGCTGGTCGCGGAATCCCTGATCACCCGAACGCCCAATCCCCATGACCGGCGCACCCAGTTCGTCCGGCTGACGGCCCGGGGACGCAGGGTGTTCCTTGACATGGCCGCCATTCACCAGGGCTGGATCGACGACCTGTTCTCGGGCCTGACCCCGGACGAGGGGCGGGACCTGTTCGCACTGCTCGGCCGGGCAAAGGCGTCGATCCGGACGGCCACCGAAAACGGAGAAGCGTGATGTCGCTCGGGTCCTATCAGGCACAGCATTTCCTATGGTCCGTGGATGAGGCGAGGCCGGGCGGGGCGGTGGCGACGATCACCCTGAACCGCCCGGATCGCAAGAACCCGCTGACTTTCGACAGTTATGCCGAACTGCGCGACCTGTTCCGCACTCTGGCCGAGGACGACGAGATCAAGGTCGTGGTCGTGACCGGGGCGGGGGGGAATTTCTCGTCCGGCGGCGATGTGATGGAGATCATCGGCCCGCTTACCAAAATGACCATGCCGGATCTGCTGCGGTTCACGACCATGACGGGCGATCTGGTCAAGGCGATGCGCGCCTGCCCGCAGCCGATCATCGCCGCCGTCGATGGCGTCTGCGTCGGCGCCGGGGCGATCATCGCCATGGCGTCCGACCTGCGCTACGGCACGCCGGAGTCGAAGGTGGCGTTCCTGTTCACCCGCGTCGGATTGGCCGGATGCGACATGGGCGCCTGCTCGATCCTGCCCCGGATCATCGGCCAGGGACGGGCGTCGGAGCTGCTTTATACCGGCCGCTCGATGGACGGCGCCGAAGCCGAACGCTGGGGTTTCTACAACGCTCTCGCCACGCCGGACGAGGTGCTGGACACGGCGAGCACAATGGCGCGCCGGCTGGCCGAGGGGCCGACCTTCGCCCACGGTGTAACCAAGAAGATGCTGCACCAGGAATGGTCCATGGGTGTCGATGAAGCGATCGATGCCGAGGCGCAGGCGCAGGCGATCTGCATGGCGACGAAGGACTTCCAGCGGGCATACGAGGCCTTTGCCGAAAAGCGAAAACCCGAGTTCAAAGGCGACTGACGCTCATGGCCGACACCAGCTATCTGCACTGGCCGTTCTTCGACGATGACCACCGGCGCTTCGCCGCCGGTCTCGACGCCTGGGCGGCGGACTCGGTGCCGGCGATATTGGCGGCCAATCTGGATCACCACGACCGTGACGCACTCGACGCGACATGCCGGTCGCTGGTCGCCGCGCTGGGCCGTGCCGGGTGGCTGAAAGCCTGCATTCCGGGCAGCCATGGCGGCCTGCGCGACAGGCTCGACGTGCGTAGCCTGTGTCTGGCGCGGGACATTCTGGCCCGGCACTCGGGTCTGGCTGATTTCGCCCTGGCGATGCAGGGGCTTGGGACGGGCCCGATTTCGCTCGCCGGAACGAAAGCCCAGCAGGACCGCTATCTGGCGCCGGTCGCGGCGGGCGAGAAAATCGCCGCCTTTGCCCTGTCGGAGCAGGAAGCCGGTTCCGACGTCGCGGCGCTGGCGACAACGGCGCGACGCGACGGCGACGGCTATGTCATCGACGGGTCGAAAACCTGGATATCCAACGGCGGCATCGCCGATCATTATGTCGTCTTCGCCCGGACAGGCGAGGCGCCCGGCGCCAAGGGGCTGAGCGCGTTCGTGGTCGAGGCCGGCAATCCCGGCCTGTCGATCGCCGGGCGGATCGACGTGATCGCCCCGCATCCGCTGGCCACGCTGCAGTTCGACCACTGCCGCGTCGACGGCGATGCCCTGATCGGCAAGCCGGGCGACGGTTTCAGGATCGCCATGGCGACGCTGGATGTCTTTCGGTCGACGGTCGGTGCGGCGGCGCTGGGTCTGGCGCGGCGGGCGCTGGACGAAACCCTGTCCCATACGTCGGCACGTCACCTGTTCGGCGCCCCGCTGGCCGATCTGCAAATGACCCAGGCGCGGATCGCGGACATGGCGACCGGCGTCGATGCGGCGGCGCTGATGGTCTATCGCGCGGCCTGGGCCAAGGACTGCCATCAGGACCGCGTCACCCGCGAGGCGTCGATGGCCAAGATGATGGCAACCGAAACCGCGCAGAAAGTCGTCGACGATGCCGTGCAGCTGCATGGCGGCGCCGGCGTCACGACCGGCGTCAAGGTCGAGGAACTTTATCGCGACGTCAGGGCGCTGAGAATCTACGAGGGGGCGACCGAGGTTCAGAAACTGATCATCGCGCGGCAGACGCTGGCCGAGTACGCAAAACAATAACGATCGCGGCGACGATGGATTTGCGACCTTGCCGGTTTGTCCGGGGTCCGGGAACGGGGATTGGATGAATGACGGAACCAACTGCACACAGGGATACTTTTGCGCGCGATAACCTGCCGCCGAAGGATCTGTGGCCGGTGATGACTTTCGATCTGCCGGAGCTTCAGTATCCAGAGCGGCTGAACGCGGTGAACGAGTTTCTGGACAAGCGGGTCGCGGCCGGCGACGGCGACCGTCCGTGCATCCTGTCGCCGGATGCGCGCTGGACATATTCCGATCTACTGGCCCGGACGAACCGCATGGCCCGGGTGTTGACCGAAGATCTGGCCATGCAGCCGGGCGAACGGGTGATGCTGCGGGCGGCGAACACGCCGATGATGGTGGCGGCGTTCATGGCGGTGATCAAGGCCGGCGGCGTTGCCGTACCGACCATGCCGCTGCTGCGGGCTCGCGAACTCGGCTATATCCTGGATGCGGCGCGGGTCAATATTGCACTGACCGATGAACGGCTTGCCGATGCGATGGACGCTGCGGCGGTGGGCCGGAGCGATCTGCGCCGCGTGGTACGGTTCTCCGCGACCGGCGAAACCGGGGGCGATGGGTCGCTGGACGGGATGATGGCCGGCAAGCCGACGGATTTCGCGCCGCTGGATACGGTCGCTGACGATGTCTGCCTGATCGCCTTTACCTCGGGCACGACCGGGCAGCCCAAGGGCACCATGCATTTCCACCGCGATCTGCTGGCGATCTGCGATACGTTCGCGCGCCATGTGCTGAAGCCGACCGCCGACGATGTCTTCTGCGGCAGTCCGCCGCTGGCGTTCACCTTCGGCCTCGGCGGTCTGGTGCTGTTTCCGATGTCCGTCGGGGCGTCGACCTATCTGCTGGAGGCCGCGCCGCCGAAAAGCCTGGCAGCGCTGATCGATGCCGAAAAGACGACCGTCTGTTTTACCGCGCCGACAGCCTGGCGGGCATTGATCGACATGACAGGGGAGTTCGATCTTTCCAGCCTGCGGCGGTGCGTTTCCGCCGGCGAGGCGCTGCCGCTGCCGACCTGGGAGCGCTTCCTGGAGGTCACCGGCATCCGGATCATCGACGGCATCGGCGCGACCGAGATGCTCCACATCTTCATTTCCGCCGCCGACGATGATATCCGTCCGGGCGCGACCGGCAAGCCGGTGCCGGGGTTCACCGCGCGCGTGGTCGACGAGAACAACGTCGAAGTGCCGCCGGGTACGGTCGGCCGATTGGCCGTAAGGGGGCCGACCGGATGCCGGTATCTGGCCGACGACCGCCAGTCGCGCTATGTGCAGGACGGATGGAACGTCACCGGTGATGCCTATCTGATGGATGAGGACGGCTATTTCTGGTACCAGGCGCGCACCGACGACATGATCATCTGCTCGGGGTACAACATTGCCGGGCCAGAGGTCGAAGAGGCGCTGCTCGCCCATCCATCCGTTAGCGAATGCGCGGTCGTCGGCGCGCCGGATGCGAATCGTGGCGCCGTTCCCAAGGCATTCGTGATTCTGCGCGAGGGGTATAGCCCCAGCGACGTTCTGGCGAAAACGCTCCAGGATTTCGTCAAGGACGAGATCGCGCCTTACAAATACCCGCGCATCATTGACTTCGTTGCCGATTTGCCCCGGACCGAAACCGGAAAACTTCAGCGGTTCCGGCTGCGCCAACTTGAAGCGGAAGCCACAGGCAAGGCACTCTAGTGGCAACCGGCCGGTGGCGAACCGGGCGATTGCGAACCAACAATCAATGATATCAGGAGGCACCCGATGATGAAATTCGCATCCCTTACCACAGTTGCAGCCGCAGCGTTGCTCGCGGCCGGCAGCGGCGCCGCCGTCGCCGACCAGTCCGGTGAAGTCCGGATCGGCATGATCACAACCTTGTCCGGACCGGGTTCGGGGCTGGGCATCGACGCCCGCGACGGATTCCAACTCGGTATCGAGCATCTGGGTGGTACGCTGGGCGGGCTGGAGCCCGTGATCTTCGAAGGTGACGACCAGCAGGAACCAAGCGTTGCTGTGGAACTGGCCGGGCGCATGGTCGAGCGCGACGAGGTCGACATCGTCACCGGGGTGATCTGGTCCAATCTTGCGCTGGCAGTGATGCCGACGCTGGCCCGCAGCGAGACGTTCTTCGTCAGCGTCAACGCCGGACCGTCGGAACTGGCCGGCGCGCAGTGCAATCCGTTCTTCTTCAATGTCGCCTGGCAGAACGACAACAACCACGAAGCCATGGGCCAGCACGTCCGCGACGAGGGCTACGAGCGCGTTTACATCATGGCACCGAACTATCCGGCCGGGCGCGATGCGCTGGCGGGCTTCAAGCGGTTCTATGGCGATGACGTCGTCGACGAGGTTTACACGCCGCTGGGGCAGCTCGACTATGCCGCTGAACTCTCACAGTTGCAGTCCGAAGACCCGGACGCCGTCTATATCTTCTATCCGGGCGGTATGGGCATCAACTTTATCCGCCAGTACGAACAGGCGGGCCTGAAGGAAACGACGCCACTGTTCGGACCGGCGTTCTCGTTCTCGCAGGATTTGCTGCCGGCCGTGGGCGAGGCGGCGATGGGTGTGCGCAACACGTCGCAGTGGAGCCCGGATCTGGACAACGAAGTCAATGCCCGCTTCGTCGAGGGATTCGAGGAGCGATACGATCGTCTGCCGTCGCTCTACGCATCGCAGGGTTACGACGCCGCGCTTCTGATCGACAGCGCCCTCAACATCACCGGCGGCGACGTTTCGGACAAGGACGCCTTCCGCGAGGCGTTGCGTCAGGCCGATTTCGACAGCGTCCGTGGCGATTTCGAGTTCAACAATAACCACTATCCGATCCAGGATTATTACCTGCGCGAGGTCGTCATGGATGACGAAGGGCGGATCACCAACCGGCTCGTCAGCACGATCTTCGAAGACCATGCTGACGCGTATCATCAGGACTGCGCGATGTAGCGGCGGCGGCGGGGCGGCGTCACGGCACCGCCCCGACCATCGGTTCATTTTTACCACCGGCACAATCGAAAAGGCTGAGCGCGACAATGACGGCTCTTGCCATCGTGCAGACGCTGAACGGGTTTCAACTGGGCGTGACCCTGTTCCTGATGGCCGCCGGGCTGACGCTCGTCTTCGGCATCATGGACATGATCAATCTCGCCCACGGCTCGTTCTATATGATCGGCGCCTATCTGACCGCGACCTTCGTCGGCGTGTTCGACAGCTTCCTGCTGGCGGTTCTGTTCGCACTGCCGCTGGCGGCGCTGGTCGGCCTGCTGGTCGAAATGGTTGCGCTGAGGACGCTCTATCAGCGCGATCATCTGGATCAGGTGCTGGCGACCTTCGGCTTGATCCTGTTCTTCAACGAGTTGGTCAAGATCATCTGGGGCCCGGTGCCGATCTTCATGGGCGTGCCGGAATTTCTTTCCGGCCGGATCATGTTCGGCCCCGACCTGGAATACCCCGCCTACCGCCTGGCCATCATCGTCGTCGGCTTCCTGGTCGCGATCGGCCTGTGGCTGATGATCTCCCGAACCCGTCTCGGCATGCTGATCCGCGCCGGCGCCAGCAATCGCGAGATGGTCACCGCACTGGGCGTCAACATCAAGCTGCTGTATTCGCTGGTCTTTGCCCTGGGGGCAGGACTGGCGGCGCTGGCCGGTGCGATGGCCGGGCCGATATACTCGGTGCAGGTGGGGATGGGCGAGCAGATCCTGATCCTGACATTCGTCGTGATCGTGATCGGCGGCATCGGGTCGATCCGCGGGGCCATGGTCGGCGCCATTCTGGTCGGGCTGGTCGACACCTTCGGCCGCGTGCTGCTTCCTGGCGCGATGTTTGCGTTGACCGGCTCAACGGCGGCCCAGGGGGTCGGATCGGCCATCGCGTCGATGTCGATCTACATTCTGATGGCAGCGGTTCTGTTCTTCAGGCCGCGCGGCCTGTTCCCGGTTAAGGTCTGATCGATGCGCACACGTGAAAAGATCGTCCTGCTGATCACGCTGGCCGTGCTGCTGTTGTTGCCGATGGTGGCGGAAGCCACCGGGAACTCGTTTTACATCCGGCTGGCCGCGCGCATCCTTATCCTGGCGCTGGCGGCTGTCAGCCTCGACCTGATCCTCGGCTTCGGTGGGATGGTCAGCTTTGGTCACGCCGCCTTCGTGGGGCTTGGCGGCTATGTCGTCGGCATCATGTTCTATCACGATTTCAACGCCGAACCGATCCTGGGCCTCGACGCCACGCAGAGCTTCCTTGCCATACTTGCGATGGCGGCTGTGGTGTCGGCCATGTTCGCGCTGGTCATCGGTGCGATCTGTCTCAGGACGCGGGGCATATCGTTCATCATGATCACGCTGGCGTTTGCGCAGATGCTGTACTTCCTGATGGTGGCGGCGCGAAAGTACGGCGGCGAGGACGGGTTGGCGCTATGGAACCGCAACGAGATGCCGGGCGGTGTCGTCGACCTGCACGATCATGCCGTCTTCTATTTCGTGTGTCTGGGCCTGCTGCTGGCGTTTCTCTTCATCGGCTATCGGGTCGTCCATTCCCGGTTTGGGCGTGTGCTCCGGGGTGCCAAGGATAACGAGCGGCGAATGACGGCGCTGGGCTTCCCCGTCTATCGTTATCGCCTGGCCGCATTCGTCATTGCCGGGGCGGCCGCCGGTGTCTCTGGCGCCCTGCTGGCGAACTATACGATGTTCGTGGGGCCGTCCTATCTGTCCTGGACCCAATCGGGCGAGCTGATCGTCATGGTCGTTCTGGGCGGCATCGGCACGCTGTTCGGCCCGGTTTTCGGTGCGGCCGCATTCGTTCTGCTTGAAGAATTCATCCCGGAGATCCTGAACCATGTCCGCGACGGGTGGGGGGAGCACTGGCAGATACTGCTTGGCCCGATCCTTTTGTTCATCGTTCTGTTCGCCCGCAACGGTTTGTACGGGGCGCTGCGTGGCCAGACGGGCGGCCCGATGCTGGCCCCCGATCTGACCGGAGCAGACCTGACCGAACCTGACCGGCCGAAGGATGCCGATGTATCCGTCGAACCGGCGACCGATACGGGGAGGCCGGTATGACGGAGGAGCCCATCCTCGAAGTTCAGGATCTGGTGAAACGCTTCGGTGGTATTACCGCGACCGATCATCTGTCGCTGACGGTCGGCAAGGGGCGGACCCACGCCGTGATTGGCCCGAATGGCGCAGGAAAGACGACGTTGATCGGCCAGTTGACCGGCGAGATCAAACCGGATTCCGGGCGCATCCTGTTCGAAGGCAACGACATCGTCGGCGTCCCGGCCCACAAGCGCCCGCATCTCGGCGTCGCCCGTTCATTCCAGATCACCAGCATCTTTCCGTCCTTTTCCGTGATCGACAACGTGTCGCTGGCCGTCCAGGCGCATCAGGGGCACAGCTTTCGTTTCTGGCGCAATGCAGCGATCGATCCGCTTCTGACGATGCCGGCTATGGACCGGTTGGTACAGGTCGGCCTGGATCATCGGGCGGAGACGCTGGCGGCCAATCTGGCCCATGGCGAAAAGCGTCAATTGGAGATCGCCATGGCGCTGGCCACGCGCCCGCGCCTGCTGCTGCTGGACGAGCCGATGGCCGGCATGGGCACAACGGAGTCCGCCCGCATCGTCTCGTTGCTGAAAAGACTTCGGGGCAGTGTCTCGATTCTGCTGATCGAACACGACATGGACACCATATGGGCACTCGCCGACGACGTCACTGTGCTGGTTTACGGCCGGGCGATCGCCAGCGGTCCGCCATCGGAAATCCGCAACGACAAGGCGGTTCAGGAAGCCTATCTCGGCGGGGAGGGCGCGCTTTGACGATGCTCGATATACGAGACATCCATACTGCCTATGGTGATTCCAGGGTCCTGTTCGGCATGACGCTGTCGGTGGACGAGGGCCAGGTGGTCACGCTGCTGGGCCGCAACGGCATGGGCAAGACGACGACCATCCGTTCGATCCTGGGGCTGGTGCGCCCCCTGTCTGGCACCGTCCATTTCGATGGCCGCGACGTTACCGGGCTGCCGGCCTATCGGATTGCACAGCAGGGCATCGGCATCGTGCCGGAAGGCCGGCAGATCTTCGGCAATCTCGACGTGACCGAAAACCTTGTCGCGACAGCCGCCAACCGCCATGGCCGCGCCGACCCCTGGACCCTGGATCGCGTGTTCGGCTTCTTCCCGCGTCTGGCCGAGCGGCGCCGGAACATGGGCGGGCAGCTTTCCGGCGGCGAGCAGCAGATGCTGGCGATCGGCCGCGCGCTGATGACGAACCCCAGGCTGCTGATTCTGGACGAAGCGACCGAGGGGCTTGCCCCGCTCATCCGCCAGGAGATCTGGGGCTGTCTGACCGCGCTCAAGGCCGAGGGGCAGTCAATTCTGGTCGTCGACAAGAATGTCGAGGCCCTGCTGAAGATTGCCGATCACCATGTGATCATCGAGCGTGGCCGGCCGGTGTGGTCCGGCGACAGCGGCGCCTTCAGAGCCGACGCCAGTCTGAAACAGCGGTATCTGGGGATATGATGGCTGAAGGTAGAGGCGGCTCCGATAACGGGACGATCATCATCCCGGCCGAAGCGTTTACCGCACGGTTCCGTATCCGGTTTTCGCACTGCGACCCGGCGGGGATCGTATACTATCCGCGGTATTTCGACATGTTCAACGGCGTGGTCGAGGACTGGTTCTGCGACCGGCTGGGCATTCCCTATGCGGGATTCCTTCTCGAACGCCGTTTTGGACTGCCGACGGTGCGGGCGGAATGCACCTATCATCGCCCGACCCGGATGGGCGAGATGATGGGCATGACCCCGCTGATCCGGCGGATCGGCGGGTCGTCGGTCGATCTTGCCATTGTCGGGCATATCGATGGCGAACGCCGCCTTGAAGGCCGCATTGTCCTGGTCACAACCGATCTGGACAGCGGCCGGTCGATCGCCATCCCCGATTTTCTGCGCGACGCGTTGGAGACCTATTTGACGGCATGCGGTCCGATCGCGATCGACCGTCCCTAACACCCGGAGCACGTTTAACGATGTCAAATTCGAACGATCACACTATCGTCAATCCGTCGTCCTGGCCGCGGCCAAGAGGCTATTCGAATGCCGTGATGGCCAGCGGGCAAGTGCTGTATCTCGGCGGCCAGATCGGCTGGACGGCCGATCAGGAATTCGTTGCGCGCGATTTCCTGGGTCAGACGCGTCAGGCGCTGGAGAATATCGTGACGATCCTTGAAGAGGCTGGCGGTGGTCCCGAGCACATCGTCCGGCTGACCTGGTATGTGACCGACGTCACCGAGTATCGCGCAGGCCAGAAGGAACTTGGCGCTGTCTATCGCGACGTTCTGGGCAAGCATTTTCCGGCGATGACCCTGGTGCAGGTATCGGCACTGGCGGAATCGCTTGCGAAAGTCGAGATCGAGGCCACCGCCGTGCTTCCTGCTGCCGGGTAACGTCGAACCTGCGACCGGTGGCCGCTTGCGCGCCAATATTTTAGGCCTAAACTAATAGCAGTCGAAACGGAGGCACGGTCATGGCAATGAAGATCGTCTGCATCGGCGGAGGGCCTTCGGGGCTGTACTTCGCGATTCTGATGAAGAAGGCAAACCCCGCTCACGATATCACCGTGATCGAGCGCAACAGGCCTTATGACACCTTCGGGTGGGGCGTGGTCTTTTCGGACGAGACGCTGCGCAATCTCGCAAATGGCGACGATGTCAGCCAGGGCCGGATCATCGACAGTTTCGCCCATTGGGACGATATCGACGTTCACTTCAAGGGACGGGTGATCCGTTCAACGGGCCATGGTTTCTGCGGCATCCATCGCAAAAAGCTCCTGAACATCCTCCAGGAGCGGGCCGAAGAACTGGGCGTGACGCTGGAATTCGAGCGCAATGTCGAGGATATCGGCGAATTTCCCGACGCTGACCTGATCGTCGCCAGCGACGGTCTGAACAGCCGTATCCGGACGCAATACGCCGACCATTTTCAGCCCGATATCGATCAGCGGAAATGCCGGTTCATCTGGCTCGGTACGAAGAAGCTGTTCGAAGCGTTCACCTTCATCTTCGAAGAAACCGAATGGGGCTGGTTCCAGGCGCACGCCTATCGATTCAACGACGAGATGTCGACATTCATCGTCGAGACCCACGAGGATACCTGGCGCAAGGCCGGCATCGACCGGATGGAGAAGGAAGAAGGCATCGCGTTCTGCGAGAGCCTTTTCAGCAAGTATCTGGACGGGCATCACCTGGAATCCAACGCTGCGCATCTTCGTGGCTCGGCGGCGTGGATCAACTTTCCGCGCATCACCAACAAGACGTGGATCAAGGATAACGTGGTGCTTATGGGCGATGCCGCCCATTCCGCCCATTTCTCGATCGGGTCGGGCACCAAGCTGGCGCTGGAAGACGCCATCGGCCTGGCACAGAAGCTGAAAAATCCTGTTACGGACCTCGCCACCGCGCTTCGGGAATACGAAGACGAGCGCCGGGTCGAGGTGCTGAAGCTTCAGTCAGCCGCGCGCAATTCAACCGAATGGTTCGAGAACGTCCGGCGCTATACCGGTTTGGAGGCCGAACAGTTCGCCTATTCGTTGCTGACCCGAAGTCAGCGGGTCAGCCACGAAAATCTGCGCCTGCGCGACCGGGACTATCTTGAGGGCATGGAAACCTGGTTCGCGGAAAGGGCCACCGGACATCCCGTGCAACAGCCCATTCCGCCGATGTTCACGCCGTATCGCTTGCGATCAATGGATCTGGCCAATCGCGTCGTCATGTCGCCCATGGCGATGTATAGCGCCAAGGACGGAACGCCCAACGATTTCCATCTGGTTCACTTCGGCAGCCGGGCGTTGGGCGGTGCCGGCCTGATCTATACCGAGATGACCTGTGTGTCGCCCGATGCCCGCATCACGCCGGGCTGCTGCGGGCTCTGGACCGACGAACACACCGCCCAGTACAAGCGGATCGTCGATTTCGTACATGCGAATGGCGAGGCCAGGGTCTGCCTTCAGCTTGGCCATGCGGGTCCGAAGGGGTCAACCAAGCTTGGCTGGGAGGGTATGGACGAGCCGCTCGATGACGGCAACTGGCCACTGATCAGTGCGTCTGCCGTCGCCTGGCAGCCTGGCAATCAGGTGCCGACGCCGTGTACGCGCGCCGATATGGACAGGGTGATTGCCGATTTCGAAGCCGCCACGCGGCGCGCGATCGAAGCCGGTTTCGACATGCTGGAGCTTCACTGTGCTCATGGCTATCTACTGTCGGCCTTCATCACGCCGGTAACCAATAAGCGCGAGGATGAATACGGAGGGGCGCTTCACAACCGGTTGCGGTTTCCGCTACAGGTGTTCGACGCCGTGCGGGCGATCTGGCCTGAAGAACGGCCGATGTCGGTGCGTATTTCTGCAACGGATTGGCACGACGGCGGCATCACGCTGGAAGAGGCGGTGGCCATTGCCAAGGCTTTCCGCGACCACGGTGTGGACATCGTCGACGTCTCGGCCGGCCAGACGACGCCGGAAGCAAAGCCCGTCTACGGGCGGATGTTCCAGACTCCATATGCGGACATGATTCGTAACGAAGTCGGCGTTGCCACCATTGCCGTCGGCAATATCTCGGATTCAGATCAGATAAACTCGATTCTGGCTGCGGGGCGTGCCGACCTTGTCGCGTTGGCCCGACCACACTTGTCGGACCCGTTCTTCACCCTGCATGCGGCGGCAAAACTGGGCTACGAGCAGCAACCCTGGCCGGCGCCGTACCTGACGGGACGGGCGCAGTACACCCGCAACCTTCAGCGCGAGATGGAGAGCGCATCATCGGTATGACGGTAGCAGTCACCCGCTGTTGCTAATTTATCACAGGTGTGGGCTTTTTGGGCGATTGTGGCTCCAGAAGCTCATCTAATGTTCGCTTACCAATGCCGCTTGGGGTATTGTTGCGGTGCAGTGATCCTTCGGGGTCCTGCGCGTCCATCTTGGGCGTTTCCTCCCTAAACTCGGGCCGCGCATTTGCGCGGCTCTTTTTTTGTCCGGTGATTGGGCTGGCGATCGTCTGATCGTATGTTTCATTAGTATCTAAAGGGTCGTCTGCAGGATCCTGGCGCTCCAATGATCAGACAACGAAGCCCAGATAGCGCGGAAGCCACAGCGCCAGTTCCGGGAATACGGCGACCAGAACCAGTGCCGTCCCCATCGACAGCACCATCCACGCGATCCAGCCGAACGTCCACTCGATGGGAATGCCGGCGATCCGTGTCGTCACCATAAGGTTGACCGCGATCGGCGGCGTGAACTGACCGATGGCGATGTTCATGGCCATGAGAATGCCGAACCACACGATATTCCAGTCGAAGACGGCCACGACGGGCATAAGCAACGGCAAGGTGATGAGATAGATCGAGATGCCGTCCAGCAACATGCCCGCGATCAGAAGGAAGACCATGATCAGAGCCAGAATCACCATTTCCTGGTCGGATAGGGTCAGCAGCCATTCCGCTGTCCGGGAAAAGGCGCCCAGCGTACTGCCGGCCCAGGCGAAGATTCCGGCGAGCGAAACGATCAACATGATTACGGCCGTCATCGCGCCGGCCTCCGCCAGCAGACGGTAGACATCGCCGAATCCCAGATTCCGGTATATGACCGTCCCGACGAGCAGACCGTAGCTTGCCGCGACTGCGGCGGCTTCGGTCGGCGTGAACAATCCGGTCCGTAGACCGCCCAGAATGATCACCGGCGCCAACAGACCCGGAAGAGCCCGTACGAAGGCGGTCCGGATTGACGGGCTGTTTGCGGCGTCCAGACCCTCCTTGGCGCCGAAATCGTATTTCCGGCTGAGCAGGATCGCAGGGACGAGAACGGCGGCGCCGCACAGCAGCCCCGGGACCACGCCGCCGGCGAACAGCGCCCGGATGTCGGCGCCGGGCACCTGCACCGCATAGATGATCAGGGCGATCGACGGCGGTATCAGAATGGCGGTTGACGAGGCGGCCGCGATGACGCTGGCAGAAAACGCCTTGGGATAGCCCGCACGCATCATGCTGGGGATCATGACCGTCGCGACGGCGGCGGCGTCGGCCGGGCCCGACCCCGACATTCCGCCCATGATCAGGCAGGTCATGATGGCAACGACGGCAAGACCGCCGCGCCGGGGGCCGACGCAGGCCGAGGCGAAATCGACCAGACGTTGCGCAACGCCCGATCGTTCGAACGCCAGGCCCGTCAGGACGAACAACGGGATGGCGATGAGAGGATACTTGGCAATACCGCTGTAGACATTGGTGCCGACGGTGCCGAGCATGGCCGGCGGCAGTCCGGCCCAGATACCGACGACCCCGGCCATGCCCAATGAAACGGCGATCGGGGTGCCGATGATCATCAGGACGACAAAAGTAAGCAGCAGTAACGTGTCAGCGCCGATGGCCGCGAGCATGAGCCGTCCTGTCTCTAGTCATTTTCGATGCCGGGCGTTCTTATCTGGCTATAGCCCGTTCTGAAGGTCCGCCAGGCGTAACCGGCGACGCGAAGCAGAATGGCGACGGACAGGATCGGCAGCCATACTGTATAGATCCAGCGGGGATATCCCAGGCCGGGCGACCGTTCGCCGAACGCATACTCGTCCCAGGCCAGCAATCCGCCGTAATAGACGATCAGCGCGAACATGATGGTCGTCGCCAAGATCGCGACGGCCTCGCACATCAGGCGCAACGGCAGCGGCATCTTGCCGACCAGATAGGTGATCCGTATGTGGCCGCCCTTGGCAAAGGCGAGTGCCGATCCGGCGAACGTCATCACGACAAGCAGGAATATCGAGTATTCTTCGGTAAAGGCGAAGGAATAGTCGGACAGGTAGCGGACGACGACATTGCCAAAGCTGATCAGACAGATCAGCCCCATGGCCCCGGCGCAAATCGCTTCTTCCAGCTTGAGCGGGACCCGCGGTTCGTGCGCATCCTCGACCGGGTCGCGCTCCCCTGCCTCGACATGATCCACCATATGAATTTCCGCTATCAATTCCTGGAGCCGATTTGAAACGGCAAAACGGGAAGCGCGTCGCCGCGCTCCCTGGATTGCCGGTTCCGGATGGGGCCGGGGCCAACGCCGAGATCAGCGGTTGGCGATCGCCTCTTCGGCCGCGGTGACCAGATCCTGGCCGATGGTCTCGCTCCATTCGTCATAGACACCGCGCGTTGCGTCGACGAAGGCCTGGCGCTCATCCTCGGTCAGGCGGGTGATCTCCACGCCTTCGGATTCGATCTCTTCGATCAGTGAAAGATCCGGCTCGACCAACCCCTCGCGGGCCAGTTCGATACCATAATCGCCGGCTTCGACGGCGGCTTCGCGCAGGATCTGCTGATCTTCCTCGGTAAACGTGTCCCATACCTGGGCGCTGACGCCAAAAATCAGCGGATCGGCCACATAGCCCCAAAGCGTGATGTAGTTCTGATCGACATTCTGCATTTGCAGGCCGCTATAGATGGTCAGCGGGTTTTCCTGCCCGTCGACCGCGCCGGTGGTCAGGGCCGGCTGGGCATCGGCCCAGCTCATCTGCGTCGGATTGGCGCCGAGTGCGGAAAAGATGTCGCTGAACAGCGGCGACCCGACGACGCGGATTTTCATGCCATCCAGGTCTTCCGGCGTCCGGATGGGACCGATCGAATTGGTGATCTCCCGGAATCCGTTCTCGGCCCAGGCGAGGGGAACGACGCCGGCCTCTTCGATCCGCTCGAACAGACGATTGCCGACTTCGCCGCCGGTCAGGGCATCGAGAGCGTCATAGTCCGGCATCAGGAAGGGCAGGGCGAAGATATTGAGTTCCTGAATCTGCGGCGACCAGTTGATGGTAGAACCAACGGCCATGTCGATGATGCCCTGACGCATGGCCGTGAATTCGCGGGTCTGTTCGCCCTGAACCAATTGGGTGCCCGGATAGATGCGCATGTTGATGCGGCCGTCCGTGCGCTCGTCGACCAGATCCGCCCAGCGCTGAGCCGCCGCACCCCACGGAAAGCTGTCCGGCAGGACGGTCGAAACCGTGTATTCGTCCTTGTAATTCTGTGCCGTCGCGTGGGCCGTGAACGCGATCGCAGCGGTTGCGGCCATGGCGGCCAGCATCAATTTCTTCATGATTGGATATCCTCCCGATTTTCTTCATTCGTCCAGGCCCGGCGGAGGCATGGCTGGTTGCCCGGTCTGTGCGGTGCCGATCGAACGCATGGTTTGCGGGCTGGCACGACCGGGTCAAGCATTAATGTTGCCACGAAGGATCGTCCGCATGAAGGCACATGTGTGGCCGGGGCGGACGATTGCACCGACGCGGCGCCGATGAAGTCGATTTTCGTTGCGCGCCACCTGCTTGTCGTGATTGCTCTATACTCGGCCCATGTGCCTTCGGCATTCAAAAATTCGGAGTGTGATACAGCGATGTCCCAGAGCGCATCCGGCGTGCAGAGCCTTGGCAATCAGCCCTTCGTTCCCTTTCTTTTGTCGCAAGGGTCACTGACGCACAAGATCCTGGCCGTGCTGGCCGGGTCCTGGTTCCTGGCGGCCTCGTCGCAGCTCTCGGTGCCCATGTATCCGGTGCCGATGACCATGCAGACATTCGCCGTATTCATGGTTGGTGCCCTTTATGGGTGGCGTCTCGGCGCGATTACCGTGCTGGCGTTTCTCGGTCAGGCCCTTGCCGGCATGCCGTTCCTTGCAAATGCGACCGGTGGACCGGCGCCGTTCGTCGGGCCGACCGCCGGATACCTGCTCGGATTCGTCGTTTCGGCGGCGATCGTCGGCTGGATGGCCGAAAAGGGCTGGACGGCGAACGGCCTGCTGCGATTGCTCGCGACCAGCGTCGTTGCTCATGTCGTCATTCTGGCTTTCGGCGTCACATGGTTGGCAGCGATGATCGGACCGGCCGGGGCGGTCGCCCATGGCCTGACGCCGTTCCTGCCGGGAATGGTGCTGAAATCCGCGCTTGGCGCTGCCGCCATACTGGGTGTGGCCAGCCTTCGCGATCTGCTGCGCCGCAAAGAGTAGACCGACGCGCGGATGGTGAGACGATCGTCCGGACGACCTGATTGGGCGCCGGCGGCCGGGGCAGAGCCGGCGCCGGCGGACCAGATCGTCCGGCTGCGTGGGCACCATCTGCTTTGTCTCCTGACTTATGTCGGGCGCGGCTATACGGCAGAGTTTGTCGCCAATTTTGATTTGCTGGCAACGGCGCTGTCCGACGGTGTCCGTCGTATTCGGATTGTAGACGGCCCTGACGACATCTGCCGTCCAGTCGAAAACTGTCCCGACAGCCATTGTCACGAGCCGAGGGTGAAGCGCCGCGATGCGGCGGCGCTTGTTGATATCGGTCGCATCCTCGGCTGTGACCTTCTTCCAGGCGCCGACATTGAATTGGACCGCGACCGGATCGCCCGCCTTCGTGCCGCCTTCGCCGAGGGGTCTGCCCGGTCGGCCTGCCAGGGATGCCAGTGGCACCGGATCTGTTCCGATGTCGCCGATAGCGGCTTCGACGGGACCAGATTCTGTCCGGGACGCTGATCCATCGATGGCAATCCGCGATTTGGCCTCCATCTGATGGGGTATGGCTGACGATAAATCGCAGAATACGGACCATCCGAACCCGGATGGTCGAGAAGCTGCCCGATCGGCATCGGTCGAGGGCGAGGACTGGCTGGTTCCCGATGCGGCGCGCGATCCGGTAGCGCTGCCCGATAGGCGACTGAAATGGTCGACCGCCAAGCAGTTCCTTCCCGTCGTGGTGCTGCTGGCCGGGTTGCTCACGGCGATCTGGATGGGCTGGGTCGATCAGATATCACTGACGACGCTTGCCGATCATCGTGAAACGCTCATTGCGTGGGTCGATCGCAACGGCCTGGCCGCCGCCGCCGTATATGCTGGGCTGGTTACTGCAGTGGCGGCTTTCTCCATTCCGGCCATGTCGGTGATGAACATTTCCGCCGGTTTCCTTTTCGGCCCCGTTTCGGGGACGGCCATCGCCACTGTTGGACAGACCATCGGCGGCTTCGTGGTTTTCCTGGCCGCCCGCTATGCCTTTCGTGATGTACTGGCGAGACGGGCCGGTACGATGGTGAGGCGAATGGAGGCCGGCTTTCGGCGCAACGCCTTCAGCTATATGTTGACCGTACGTTTCATGCCGATGTTTCCGGCCTGGCTCGTCAATCTTGTTCCCGGTCTGCTCGGTGTTTCAGCGCGGGTCTTCTTGCTCGGCACCGTAATTGGCGTCATCCCCTGCACCTTCGTTTTTGCGACCGTCGGCGACGGGCTGGGGCAGGTGATCGACAAGGGCCAGGTCCCCAGTCTGATGATCTTCCTGGAACCCCGGATTTTGCTGCCATTCGTCGGACTGGCACTGCTGGCCATCACTCCGGCGATCATTCGGTGGCGCCGCGGCCGGATGCAGAACGCGGCTGCTGCCGAGCAATCCGAAGGCTCCGGGGCTACTCAGGAAAAATCGTGCTCGAATGCTGGATAGAATCCGCTCCCGAATGTGTCGATAGTCATATAGAGGGAGTCATCGTCTTGCCGCGCAGCCACACACCCGAGCAGCCTTCAGCCAGCACAATGATCCGCGGCACTGCCGGTGACCGTTCCGCTGTCGGCATTCTGCCGCCGCCGCGGAAGACCACTGCAACGGGCAGCGAACGCCGTGTCGGTGTCGAAATCGAATTCGCTGGCATGGAGACCGAAGAAGCGGCGCTTGCCGTACAGGACGCCTTCGGTGGCACCATCACCTATGTCGACAAATACGCACGACGCGTCGAGACCGATATCGGTGCCTTTGCCGTGGAACTGGATATGAGCAGGGCGCACCCGGACAAGAAGCCTGGCAAGCCGGCGCTGCTGGACGAGATGGACACTTATGTATCATCAGCGGTTGGTGCGATCGGGCGGTACTGGATGCCACAGGAGATTGCGGCCCCGCCAATCCCCTTCAGCCGCCTTTACATAATCGACGATCTGGTTGCCGCCCTTCGGAAACGGGGGGCACTTGGAACCAGTGCCAGCCCGATCTATGGATTCGGCATTCATCTGAATCCGGAAGTGCCCGATACCTCGCGCGAAACAATACTGGCTCACCTCAAGGCCTATCTTCTATGCAGCGATTGGCTGCACGAACGCATCGATATGGACGTGACGCGCCGGCTAATGCGGTTCGTGGCGCCGCTGCCGAATTCATATACGCGCATGGTTGTCGACCCTGACTACGACCCCTCGCTCCCGGACCTCATGGTCGATTATTTCCGGTTCAACCCGACAAGGAACCGCGAATTCGATATGCTTCCCATCTTTGGCTTTATCGACCCGCGCCGGGTGCGTATGCTGTCGTCGGGCAAATCGGTTTCGGCGCGGCCTACCTTCCACTACCGATTGCCGGACTCACGCGTCGATCGGACCGACTGGGGTGGTATCGTGGCGGAATGGAACAACTGGGTCCATGTCGAATGGCTTGCTTCAGACGCCGATGCGCTTGCGGCCGCCGGGCGTCGTTGGGCCGCACTGTATGATCGGGGCCGGGTAAGCGAGTGGAAACACGAAGTCGCGAGCTGGCTGGTCGAGCCCTGCGGCACCCGGAGCGCCGTTGACATTGAGCGTGCATAATTATGTCGGCAACGACTCCGACAACCCTCGGCGTACGGATCGGGTCGATGTGGGCTCGGGCGGGGATCGGCCCCTGCGACGATCAGGCGACACGCGCCGCCCCCTGATCGGCATAACCGCGTCGATGCGCGGTGGCCGTTGGATGGCAGCCTTCAATCATCTCGCGGTCCGACGTGCTGGCGGCATTCCGGTCAAGATCACACCCGGGAACGCCCGCGATATCGACCGTGTCGATGCGTTGATAATCGGGGGTGGCGATGATATCTCGGCGACGCTGTACGGCGGGACGCTAAACCCGACGATCCGCATCGACCCTGATCGCGACGCCTTCGAGCAGAAGGCGTTGGAGCGCTCGATCGATCGTGATCAGCCGGTGCTCGGGATATGCCGGGGCGCGCAGATGATGAATGTCGTGCTTGGCGGCACGCTCCACGAAGACATCTACAGCGCGTTTCCGAATCTTCCGCGAATGCGGACGCCCTTGCCGCGAAAGACCGTTACGGTCACGGCGGGCAGCCGCCTGAGCACACTCCTGGGCACGGAAAAATGCCGGGTAAACGCGCTTCATCATCAGTCCGTGGACAGGGTCGCCAGCGGGTTGACGGTCGTCGCCTGCGATAGCTTCGGCATCGTTCAAGCCGTCGAGGCCAAAGCGCCGGGCCATTGGATCGGTGTTCAATGGCATCCCGAATTTCTTGTCTTCGACACCCGCCAGCAGGCATTGTTCCGTGACCTGGTGGCCCGGTGCCATGACCGATCGGCGCACCCCGGGAGGCACGGCTGAGCTTGTTGTCGGCCGTTATTATCGCGAATTCTCGGAACTCCCTTCAATTCCTGCCTTTCGACCGCAGCTTTTGGCTGTTTCGATAGTGCCGTCACTGTCATCCGTTGAATTCGGGTCCTCGCGACATTAATTTAGTTAAAAATCTCTTGATCGCGTGACGAAACGAGAATAAAAGTTGGTAAGAGAGCTTAGCAATGGGTGAAAGCTTGCACAGATCAAGGCGTTGCGCGGTTTTCCGGAAGTTTCGGGAGAGCGAACGCCGGTTTGGCAAGGTTCCGCTAGAGTCTGCAAGATTTGAAATCTAATGATTGATTTACGTTTGGCTGGATAAGATCTGGCGTCGGGGTCCGGTTGGCCGATCATCGGCTGTCCGCGCGTTGGGAAAGATGTCATGGCACTGACCAAATATCTGATGGTCCTCGGCTGGATCGTCCTCCTGGTGGGCGTCACCATCATGGCATCGGTACCGACGACCATTCCAGCCCAGATGTGGCTGGCGACCGCCATGCTGGCCATGATGATCATCATCAAGCTGCTCGATCCGCGGGACATGCTTCGCGCAATCCTGGTGGCGCTCGGCGGGTTCGTGGTGCTGAGATATCTGTTCTGGCGCGTCGCGAATACTTTGCCCCCGGCGGAGCAACTGCTCGATTTCGTTCCCGCCGTGCTGCTGATGATCGCGGAATTGTACGCAATCTCGATCCTGTTCATGGGCCTGATCGTGGTTGCCAATCCGATCAAGCGCAAATCGCTGCCGAAGATTGCGGAATGGCCACGGATCCCGACCGTCGACGTCTTCGTCCCCTCGTATAACGAAGACGAGGAAATTGTCGAGGCGACGCTCCTTGCTGCGTGCGATCAGAATTATCCGGCCGACAAATTCCGCGTCTATCTTTGCGACGATGGCGCGACGACGGCCAAACTGAACGATCCCGATCCTGACAAGGCCCGGGCAGCTTTTCGGCGGCAACAAACAATGATGGCGCTATGTCGGCGGGTCGGCGCGATCTATCTGTCGCGCGAGGACAACAAGTCGGCAAAGGCCGGCAATCTGAACGCGGCGATGGCGAAAACGACCGGCGAACTCGTCGCCATTTTCGACGCAGACCACGTTCCCGCGCGGGATTTTCTGGCACAGACAACGGGGTATTTCGCCTATCAGAATGACCTGTTCCTGGTGCAGACGCCGCATTTCTTCATTACGCCCGACCCGCTGGAGAGAAATCTCAGAACCTTCGGCAAGATGCCGGCTGAGAACGAAATGTTCTATGGCACCATCCAGCAAGGATTGGACAAATGGAACGCATCGTTCTTTTGCGGCTCGGCGGCTGTTCTTCGGCGTACCCATCTCGATGAAGTAAACGGCTTCTCCGGTAGCAGCGTTACTGAGGATGCGGAAAGCGCGTTAATGCTTCACGCCAAAGGGTACAAGAGCCTGTACGTGTCTACACCATTGATTGCAGGCCTTCAGCCTGAATCCTTTACCGAGTTTATCGCCCAGCGGTCGCGTTGGGCGCAGGGCATGACCCAGATATTTCTGCTGCATAGTCCGATATTTAAGCGCGGGCTGACCGTGACGCAGCGTATCGGATACGCCAATTCTTCGATGTTCTGGTTCTTCCCGTTTGCGCGTCTGGCCTTTCTTATAGCGCCGTTGTTCTATCTGTTCTTCGGCCTGGAAATCTATGTTGCCACCTGGGTCGACTTCCTGGCCTATGTGCTGCCGTACATCATTGCCACGCTCCTCATCCAGAATACGCTGTTCCGGACCTCGCGATGGCCGCTCATTTCCGAGTTGTACGAGTATGTGCAATCGATGTTTACGTCGCGCGCCATCCTGGGCGTGCTGCTCAACCCACGCTCGCCATCATTCCGGGTGACGGCCAAGGGCGAAACGCTGGCTGAGGATACGCTGTCACCCCTGGCTCGGCCCTTTATCGTCGTTTTCGTGCTAACGCTGGCCGGTATCGTGGCGACGATCGTCCGGTATCTTCTCGCCCCCGAAACGAGCGGAATCCTTGCGGTCGTCTCGCTGTGGAACGTCTTCAACTTCATGTTGGCGTCGGCGGGCCTCGGTGTCGTCTGCGAGCTGCAGCAGCGGCGCAATAATCCGCGCGTGCCGGTAAACCGGGCTGCGACAATTGCACTGTTTGAAGACGGCGACCAGCGCATGATCGATGCCGATATCCAGGACGCGTCGATGGGGGGTGTCAAAATCTCCATCGATCAGGGCGCCCTGGAAGGAGACCCGATCAAGCCGGGAACCCAGGCTGTGCTGTACCTCGAAGACAATGGCGACGACCGCCCTCTATCCATTCCCATACGCCTGCTCCAGGGGCGGGCAGAAGGTGGCCGCCAGGTATTCGGTGCGAATTTCATGGCGACGGCAACGGACAGCAAGGCCAACATCATCAGATTGACCTATGGCGACTCCAGGCGGTGGGCAAAGATGCTTGCGGATCGTCAAACCTCGCCGGGGGTCCTGAAGGGCATTGGGATGTTCGTTCGTCTCAGCTTGCGCTATTCGGTCCTGGGAACCAAATTCATCTTCACACACTGGAACAAGCGCCAGGCTGACACGGCCGGAACTGCCCAGACTGCGGGGGCGCAGCGCACATGAAACGATACGCCAAGCTTCTGTCGGTCAGCCTGGCCATGGGCGCGCTGGGTCTGTCGGTCGCCATCGGCGTTGGTTTGCCAGCGGCGGCACCTGCAGCGACTTCTGCTCCCATTCCGCTTTATCCCTTTGAGCAGCAGCCGACCCCGGCGGAACCTGTGCCTGCGGATCGGTCTTCGGACACGGGTCCGGCTGCGGGATCAACTTCGAGAATTGCTCAAGTGCTGGAACCCCGAACTCAGCGGCCTGAGGGCACACGGTCGGGGCCTTCCCTGATCCTGCAGTCGCCGGATGTGTTCGGCGATTCTGCCGGGACGGGGTCCGAAAATCGGTCGATCCTTGCCCCGGGCCGGACGTCGGGCAGCGGCGCTTCGGATGCGACGACAGGTCGTCAGACAGATATCCAGTCAATCGTTCGCGGCGGGGTGCTCGACGGCGACGGAACGAGTGGCGATCGTGCCCAGCCGCGTCGGATAGCGCCGGGACCGATTCCGGCCGATGACAGTGCGCCCGAAGCGGCTTCGCCCCGGGACGTGGCTGACGACGGTGACATCGCCGACGGGGAAGCAGGGGCACGCGGATCGGCGCCGGCGCCGGTGATGCGCGAACTGCCGCGGTTGGCGAATGACGACGATGCAGGGACGGAATCGGCCGATCCCTTTGCCGGGAATTCGCCGCGCGCCGGCCGGCCGATTCTGACCGATACCGGGTTCCGGTCGCTGTTCGGCCGGCCGGGATCTGCACTCCCTGGACCGGCGCCAGCAGAAGGGGCTGTCGATCGATCGGTCGCATCCCGGTTCAACGACGGCCCGGAAGTCGAGAGCGCGTACAGAAGCCGTATCATGCCGACGCCGTCAACGACCGTTGCCGGCCATATGTATTCCAGCCGTGATGCGGCCAGCTTCGCCGCCTGGCTTCCGCCGAACCGTCGTGGTGGCTCGGCGACTCTGGTTTTCACTATGGTGAACAGTGCTGATGTGTTGCCGGGAAGTTCAGAGGTTGCCGTCTTCGTGAACGGCGAGCATCTGGGCGATATCGGGACGACAGCCGACGGCAGGGGTCGCCGGCTGGCGATTTCGCTTCCGGAGCGGTTCCTGAACGATGGCTATAACACCATCGAGTTCCGGTCCAGTCTCTTCCATCGCGTGGCCTGCACCATCGAAAGCGGCTACGATACCTGGGTCCAGATCCCGGCGGACGAAGCCTATATCGGGTATGACCTCGAAGGCGGCCTGGATCATACGGCCGTGCTGGGATGGATCGGTCAGGCGATGCAGGGCAGGCCGTTGCCAGTCTACTCGCCGGGCCGGCAGCCTCAGGATACGGTCATTCGGGCCGGTTTCAGTTTTGCGCAGGGTGTATCGGTATCGACGGGCATCGAGGCCCATCCGATCGTTTCCCATCCGATCAGCGATTTGCAGACCGATAGTCCATCTCAACGCGGTCCGGAGTTCCCCGGGATCGACCTGCGACGCATAAACGGGCCTATCGCCGTCGTCATGGGAACCGCCCAGGATCTCCGTGGCGTTGTCGGCGCGGGGCTGCTCGACCGGGTCGACGGTCCCCATCTTTCGACGCACCAGATCGGCGACCGCATCATCATCCTTGTGTCAGGCCTCAATGGGTCGGACATTGCCTATGCCGCGCATGGTTTCGCGGAAGAAGTGGCGCAGGATCAACCCCCCTGGCGCTACTTCTCGACGATCCGCCAGAATATGTCCCGTGACTGGGCAACGCTCGGCGGACATACCGAATCCGCATACGGCCCTCTTTATCGATCTCGCGTTGCTGTCAATCTGCCCGTCGATGTGTCAACGACGCACGAACAGTCGGCCAGACTCTCCCTCAACCTTGCCTATGGACCGGGACTTGCCGAAGGGGCGGAACTGCTGATACTCGTGAACGGTCGGACGGCCTCGGCCTACCCGCTGTCTGAGCGGGAAGGCGATCTGCTCGAAAATACGCCGATCGATCTTCCGATGCGGTATTTTCGACCGGGCGCCAATCTGATCGAGTTGCAGGCCCGGTTGCCCTATGTCGACGAGGGTCAGGATTGCTTCTGGCGTGGCGGCCCGCCGACGGAAGGCCGGCCCCGGCTGACATTTTTCGAGGATACACGGATCGAGTTCCCTGGATTCGGTGACACGACGCTGCTTCCGGATCTGCGGCTGTTCACCGAAGAGATGCTTCCCTATGCCAGTTCCGGCCGTATGCCGATGATGCTTACCAGCGGCGATCACGACACGGTATCGGCGGCCTGGTCGTTCATGGGCGCGCTTTCGGCCCGATCCGGTCGCGTTCTGCCCGTCGATCTTCAGATCGGCGGGGAACCGTCGCCCCGAAACGATGCCGTCGTATTCGGCATATCCCGGGAATTGCCGGCAATCGTCCGCGAGCGGGGGACCGAAGATCTGCAGGCGGTGATGACCGACTGGGAGACGCGTCCCGAGACCCCTGATGTCGATTGGCTGCCGCCGGACCGCCGACCCCGCCCCGTTCCCATGCCACAGACTTCGCCCGGAGAGGATACCGATTCCGTCGTCCGGTCGCTCCGTCGGCTGCAGGTTTCCGATAGTGGCCCCAACCCCGGTGCGACCACCTCTGACTTCACCGGCGGTATGTCGCTGGCGCGTGTCGATGGGAATGCCTCCGCCAACCGATACTTCACGAACGGTGACCGTTCGGTTCTGGGCGTCAACGGATCGGAACCCATCCGCGCGATCGATGAGACGGCGCTGGAGCGGGCGGACTGGCGCAACAGGCTGTCGACAGAAGGCGAGGAATCCGGTTTCTTCCTGGGATGGCTGGAGAGGGCATCGAACACACTGGTCAGCGAGGCCTATACGAGTTCGACGGATTATCGCATGCCGGTGTGGTCCGAGACCGATCGTCGTGACGCCGATAGTCGCCGGAATGCCGATTTCGTCATCTCGCAGTTTTCGCCGAGAAGCTGGATAGAAACGCTGCCGGGCGTCAGTCCGTCGACCTGGACCGTCATTGCGGCCCCGACGACCAGCGGTCTCTGGGCTGGCGTGGAACGATTGCAACGGATCGACAGCATTAACGGGGTTGCGGGTGACACCGCGCTGTTCGACCTGCCCGATGGAGAGATCGTCGTCCGGAAGACGACCGGCGACTACGTCTTCACCGGTCACCAGGGCTTCAGCCTGTCGTTGTTCCGCTCCGTGCTGGGGCAGTGGTTCTCGATCAATGTCGGGGTCTGGCTCGCCTTCGTGATCGGTATCGTCGTTGTTGTCGGGCTGATCACCAACGCTCTGCTCAAATCGGTTGGCCAACGCGAGGATATCCGATGATCGCATCCACACTATTCAGGATCGCGGTAATGGCCGTTTGCGTTGCTTTTGTCATGCAGGACAGGGGCGCCGACGCACAGGAGTTCGAGTCGGACGATCGGGACTGGCAACTCTATACCGACTCTTTCGTCGAGGATGGCCGCGTCATCGACACCGGCAATGACGATATCAGCCATAGTGAAGGGCAGGGCTATGGCATGGTGCTTGCGGTCGCTTTCAACGACCTGGAAACCTTCGGGTCGATCTGGTCCTGGACGAGCCACCGGATCTGGGTGCGCGACGACAGATCGATCGCCTGGCGGTGGGAAGAGGACGAAAGGCCGCCGATCACCGACGCCAATCCGGCGCCCGACGGCGACATCCTGGTCGCATGGGCGCTGATCAGAGCCCATCAGACCTGGGGAATCGACGAGCACGCCGAGGCGGCGCGCGCCATACTGGACGGGATAAAGGAAAACCTCATTCGCCGGGTCGGCACCGTTCCGGTCATCAGTGCCGGGATCAGCGGGTTCGACGTTGAAGGCGGTTTCATCGTCAATCCGTCCTACTGGATCTTTCCGGCATTGACGGACATCCGCCGTTTCGACAACGATCCGCTTTGGGACGCGGTGCATGAAACCGGTCGCCGGCTTGTTCGCAATGCGCGGTTCGGCCGATTGAATCTGGTCCCCGACTGGGTCGTGATCGACAGCAGCAACGGTCGCCTGACAACATTGCCCGACGATATGGACGATCTGTTCCGCGGCTTCGGCTACAACGCCGTGCGGGTACCGCTCTACCTGCTGTGGGATGAGCCGTCCGCCGGCGACGATATTCAGCCGATTGCGGACCTCTGGGACCATCAGGGCGATGGGCCGGTCGCGATTGAAGTCGATCTGGGAAGCGACCGACTGCTGCACCGCTCCGACGGCCAGGGATACCGGGCTGTGCGGGCGCTTGTGAACTGTGTCGTTGCCGACGAGGCGATGCCGTCAGGCCTGCAGTCGCTGAACGAGGGTCAGGATTACTATTCCGCCAGTCTGTATTTGCTGACCAGGGTTGCGATGGCCGAAAGGGACCTGGCATGTTGACGGTTCGTGGAATTGGCGCCAGAGCTGCCTTGGCCTGTGTCGGCGCCTTGTCGATGGCGCTGGCGTCCGCCGCTGTTTACGGTCAGGAAGCCGGGGGCCAGGAACGCGCGGCAAACCGGCAGACGGATCCCGAAGCGGTGACAATGGTAGCGCAGGATGCCGCCGTCAGGGTGATTTATGGCGACCCCGGCCCGGCCGAGAATCCGCTTCTCGATTTGACGGCGCTGCGTCTCTATGCGGTGGCCAATCGCATGGACTATGTCGAGTCGGAGGTACGGCGGCTCCGGTCGATCGATCCGAACTGGGTTCCGCCGGACGATCTCTTCGACCCGCTTGCACTCCAGGAGCAGGTCGACGAAACGCCGATCTGGGATCTGCATGCTGCGGGCCGGCTTCACGACGCAGAGGGAATGATCACGCGACTGAGGGTCGAAAATCCCTCCTGGACGCCCTCGGAAGATCTGGCAACCATCATCAGGATGGATCTGAAGCGCATTCGTCTGAATGCAGCCTATGGTATCGAGCAGTGGGAAACGGTACTGGCCGTTGCACGCGGGAACACGGACCTTCTGGCGTGCGAAACGGTCAACGAAATCTGGGAAACGGCCCATTCCGCAGCTGAGCTGGCTGAGGTTAATACCAGTTTCGGCCTGTACGAGTATGTCGTTATAAACTGCGATCCGGGCGGGCCGCGTTTTGCGTCCGTTCAGAAGGCCAACGAGCACCTGGGCCTCGATTACGCCTTGCCATTGATCGAGATCGAGGATGCTCAGGGTTATCGGCGGACCGTTTCCGAGGACGCCGAGTGGCGCCGGATCCGGGCCGAGATCATCGGCGAAGGGATCGGCGTCTCGGAACTCGCCGAAATGACCGACGAGGAAATCGCGGCATTGGAGGCCGAGATTCTGGAGGAGCGCGACATCGAACGCGCGCTGTATCTCGGTTGGGAATATTTGACGCTTCAGCAGTACGAACGCTCACGCGAGTGGTTCCAGACCGCCTGGGATTGGGGCGAGAGCGCCGACGAATGGAGCGAGCGCTATGTGGCGCTGCGTGGCATCGCGTTGACATACGAGCGCGAAGGCAATTTCCTGGAAGCCGTGCGATTTGCCATGCGGATACTTGAGGAGGACCCCGAAGCCCCCGACCTCTTTGCCGGCATCATGCTGCGGATGCTCGCCGAAGATGCCGAGACGGCACCGCTGGAGGAGCACATCGAACGATTCAAGGAATTGGTGATCGCGCGCGAGGACGCCGCGTCGGCCAAGGCGATCGGATGGTTCGACTATCGCGGCAACCGCTTCAGCCAGGCAGCGATCTGGTTCGAGCGGGCGCTTGAATGGGAAGAAGAGGAAGAGGCGGCCGAAGGTCTGGCGCTCAGCCTGCTCAGGTCCGGAGATCGCAGCGGCTTCAACGCCGTAGTCGAAGAATGGCGGGCCCGGTCCAGCGCGATCCGCAGGCTGGAGTCCGAGACACGGGTACGGGCGGCGGCGCCGGCAGCACCATCCGGGCCGCCAGCGGCGGTCACGGCGTTCGAGGCGGGCCGCTATTCGCAATGCCTCGACCTGTCGGCCGGAAATCCGGACCTTGCGGAAGTCCGGGGTTGGTGTCTGATCGAATTGAACCGACCGACCGAAGCCGAACGGGCTTTTGCCACGGCGATCAGCGCCGGCGTCGGCGATGCTGCCGATCTCGATCTCGGACTGGCGCTGTCCTATCTCAGCAGGGGTATGGCCGGAGACGCCGAACGCGTGCTGCAGCGCGGAAATCTCGCGGCCGACAAGCGCGCCGAGGTCAGGGCAGAGATCCTCGCGCGGCGCGCCACCAACGCCTATAGTGCCCAGGACTACCGGACGGCGATCGCTCTGATCGATGAGCGGTCGCTCATCGCACCGGCTCGGCGCGATCTGTTGATGCTGAAAGGATGGGCCTTGCACAATCTCAATCGCCGAACCGATGCACTGGAACTTTTCAGCGCATTGGACCGACAGATGAGTACAACCGAGTCCCAGAATGCTATCCGGATCGTTCGGTCGGCCCTCAACTAGGAGCGGGAATTCGGATGACCAGAAAGTTGAACGGCGCGTCGCGGCCAGCTTCAGGGCGCCGGTCGTCCCGTGGCCGCAGGGCAGTCGGGCTGTCCCTCATGGGATCGGCCTGCCTGCTGCTGTCGGCCTGTGCCAATCCCCTCGATCCGTCGCAGCGGCTGTACGACCCGCTGGGGACGCCCAACTACGATGTGTTCGGCGGCGTGTCGGCGCCAATTGCCCGAAGCATCGGCCGTTTCGCCGTCGACGACATCGAAGTGCTCGACGTTCGCGAGAACCGGTATCCCGATACATATGTCCAGAGAACGATTTATGAGAATCCGACCAGTCTGCCGGGTGAAAACTATCTTGAGGCGTCGGTGAGGCTTCGGACCGGCCCGGTCTGGGCGACCGATCCGTCCGATCGCTGGGAGGCGCCGACGCAGACGGAAATCGCAACCCGGCTTCGAGAGGATTTTCCCGGCATTCGCATGGCGATAAGCGGCGACCTGCGGCGCAACGGGTTTGGCATATACAATCACGCGATTGGCGAAGCCGGCGGACGCGCCGCCTGCATCTTCGCGTGGCAGGACGCAAACGCCCAGCGCCTCCCCCGCGACGTGGATGGCCTGTTCATCGAATTCCGGTATTGCGACCGATCGAGGTCGCCGGAGGAACTTGTCGGCCTCTTCGACGGACTGTCTCTGGGCTATTGACCCGTATTCTGCCGCAGGTCTCTGCCATCCCTTATCGAAACAACCCGATCCTGGCCCCTTTATCGAAACCAATGCGCAGCTACCGCGGGACCGGGCGCAGGGTGTCAGCCAACTTGAACCGGATCACCAATTCCGCTACCCCGGAATGCATACGATACGGAATTTCAGGGACGGAGCGGAACAATGGACTTGGGTTTGTCAGGCAAGCGGGCGCTGGTTATCGGCGCATCACAGGGTATCGGCCGCGCCATCGCAGAGGGGCTGGCGTCGGAGGGGTGTAACGTCGCCATCGCCTCCCGCTCGGCGGAGAAACTGAAAACCGTCGCCGACGGTATTGCGTCCGCCGGCGGCAGTGCGTCGGTGCACACGGTCGATCTCTCTGATATTTCCAGCGTTTCGGCGCTGGCTGAGTCCGTGTTGGCAGCGGGCCCCGTGGATATACTGGTCAACAATTGCGGCGGACCGCCGCCATCGGGCGCGCTGGGCGTTGCCGCCGACGAATGGCGCCGGCAGTTCGATGCCATGGTGATCAGTTCCATTACTCTGACCGAAGCGGTCGTTCCCGGCATGCGTGAACGGGGCTGGGGGCGCATCCAGTTCATTCTGTCGTCAGGTGTCATTCAGCCGATCCCGACGCTCGGCATTTCCAACGTTCTGCGCTCCAGCGTCGCGAGCTTTTCCAAGACACTGGCGAAAGAGGTCGCGCCGCACGGCATTACCAGCAATGTCCTGCTGCCCGGCCGGATCGAAACCGACCGTTTGCTGTCGCTCGATCAGAAGACGGCGGAGCGCGAGGGAATGGATGTTGCCGATGTCCGCAAACGGTCCCAGTCGGCGGTGCCGGTCGGCCGCTATGGTCAACCCAGGGAATTCGCCGATGTGGCGGCATTCCTGGCCAGCGAGCGCGCGTCCTATGTCACGGGCATGATGATGCGGATCGACGGCGGCCTCATCAACACGATGTGAGCTGAAAGGGCGATCGGGGAACGGGCAATGCGGCAACGGATGCCGCATTTTCCGTTGCTTTGATACGCCGGATCAGAATCCGGCGACGACAGCACCTTCGAAACGTTCGTCAACGAATGCGCGCACTTCATCGCTGTGATAGGCGGCGATGAACCGCTCGACCCACGGGGCGTCGGCATCTTCGGCGCGGACGGCGATGATGTTCATGTACGGGCTTTCCGGACCTTCGCGCAGGATCGCGTCCTCGTTCGGGTCGAGACCCGCTTCGACGGCGTAATTCGTGTTCACCGAGGCCACGTCGACATCGCTCAGCGAGCGCGGCAGCTGCGCGGCGTCCAGTTCGATGAATTCAAAGCCGTGCGGATTTTCGGTGATATCCAGGATCGACGGTGTCAGCCCCGTATCCTCGCCCAGTGTGAGAAGCCCGGCCGACTGCAGCAGCAGCAGGGAACGGCCGCCGTTGGTCGGGTCGTTCTGGATCGCAAAGGTCGCGCCGTCGGGCACGTCTTCGATCGACTCGTATGTCTCGGAGTAGAAGCCCATCGGGAAGACGACGGTCGGGGCGACCGACACCAGATCGAATCCGCGGTCGCGAACCTGATTGTCAAGATAGGGCTGATGCTGGAACGAGTTCAGGTCCAGGTCGCCATCGGCCAGCGCCGTGTTCGGCACGACATAATCGGAAAATTCGGTGATATCGAGGGTCAGTCCGTTCTCGGCCGCGACCTCGGCGACGACTTCCATGATCTCGGCGTGGGGGCCGGGTGTGACGCCGACCCGAAGCGTTTCGGTATCGGCGCTGGCATGGCCGGAGACGAATGCGGTCGTCGCGGTCAGCAGACCGGCGAGCGCCGCAAGACTGGTAGTTGATGCCTTCATGAGAGGTGTTTCCTTCGTTCTGGTTGGATGGGGAGGGGAATGGAATTGGCGGATCAGGACATCAGCCGCTTGTTCACCCGCCGGGCCAGATAGTCGCCGATCGTCTGGACCGACTGGACCAGAATGATGAGGACCAGGACGACGAGCGCCATTACATCCGGCATGAAGCGCTGATAGCCATAGCGGATCCCCAGATCGCCCAGGCCGCCGCCGCCCACCGCGCCGACCATGGCCGAATAGCCGATCAGGCTGACAAGGGCGAGGGTGAGGCCGGCAACGATACCGGGCATGGCCTCCGGGATCAGGACTTTGCGGACGATCTGGAGCGGCGTCGCGCCCATGGCCTTGGCCGCTTCGATCAGTCCCTGGTCGACTTCGCGGATCGCGTTTTCCACGACGCGGGCAATAAAGGGCGCAGCGGCAACGGTCAGCGGCACGATGGCGGCGGTGGTGCCGATCGACGTGCCCGCAATCATGCGGGTGAACGGAATGATCGCCACCACCAGAATGATGAATGGCGTCGACCGGGTTGCGTTGACGACGAGGCCGGCGACGCGGTTGAAGCCGACCCATTGCAACAATTCGCCGCGGCCGCTGGTCGCCAGAACAACGCCCAGCGGGAGACCCAGCAACGTGCCGATCCCGCCGGAGACCGCCGTCATGTGGAGGGTTTCGAGCGTCGCCTCAACCAGCAGCCCGGAGATCTGCGGCGATATACCCAAGAGGCTCAACAGTGACATTATTGGTCTCCAGTAGCGTAATGGCAGACGCAAGCCGCTCGCCAGTCGCCGGCACACCGACGAGCAGCGTTCCGATCGCCGTCTCCCGGACGACATCGACCTGCGCCTGCAGAATTGAAACGTCGAGACCGTGGCTGCGCGACAGCAGCGACAGCGCCGCGTTGCCGTCGGCGCCGGCGCCGGCCAGTCTCAGACGAAGGACGGCGCGGCTACCACTGCCCACGGGTTCGGGCGACAGGCGCCGGCCGATCGCGGGCGGCAGCGCATCGCGTCCGGTCGCCGCCAGAAGCCGTTCCGTTATCTCGGCCTCCGGGCGCGACAAAATTTGTTCGACAGAGGCCAGTTCGGCGAGGCGGCCGCCGTCCAGTACCGCAACCTGCTGACAAATTTGCCGGATGACGTGCATTTCGTGGGTAATCAGCACGATCGTGATCCCCAGTTCGGCGTTGATGTCGGCCAGCAGGTCGAGAATGGCCCGCGTCGTTTCGGGATCGAGGGCCGAAGTCGCCTCGTCGCACAACAGGACCTTGGGTTCCGTCGCCAGAGCGCGCGCGATGCCCACCCGCTGCTTTTGTCCGCCAGACAGTTCGGCCGGATAGCGGTTGGCCTTGTCGGTCAGCCCGACACGGTCGAGCAGGGGTGCGACCCTGGCCGCAATCTCGCGGCGGTTCATGCCTGCCAGTTCGAGGGGCAGCGCGACATTGTCAAAAACGGTGCGGGACGAGAGAAGGTTGAAATGCTGGAAAATCATGCCGATCTGTCGGCGCGCTGCGCGTAAGGCCGCTGGCGACAGCGCGGTCATATCCATACCGTCGACGGTCACCGTTCCTTCGGTCGGCTTTTCCAGCAGATTGATCAGACGCACCAGTGTTGATTTGCCAGCGCCCGACCGACCGATGACGCCGAATATCTCGCCACGTCCGATTTCCAGATCGATCGCTTCCAGAGCCGATACCTCGGCCGATTTGCCGCGCTCGGGGTATCGCTTGGACACATTGTTGAGAGTAATCATCGCGGGCATGACCAATCAGTCCGTCCGCGTTGCGGTCGGAGGAACAACCTTGCCTGTTTGCCCGGAATGTCGTTGGAGATGCGTCATCGTCTTGCCCTCATACCACGAGGGACCAACCACGAATGACTCGTGGCGCTTTAGCATTGTTGACGCGGTGCAAGCTGCCCCTCAAAGATCCGCGGGACCGACAGGTTCGGCCCAAACCATTCCGTTCGTTTGCGAACGAGCGACGACATTGCCTCCCGCTCCGTCAGCCGTCAAGCCGAAACACGGATTTGCGGCGCGAAACCCTGGTATTCACAAACATGTAGCGTAAATTTTCCGACGACGGCCGGGTATAGATAAAGATCCCAGAACGAAATAAAACTTCGTCATTGATCCGCAATCTTCGGTGCATTCTGGTATCGAAATCCGTTTGAAGTCGGCGATGAAGTGGACTATATTAATAAGGCCTACGTGGTTGATGGCTCGTATTGCAGATACCCTTGCCGCCACTGAGTATTTGTGATGAATACTCATGTCGGGGAAGGTCGCCGTAGGGCCCGAGTCAGTACGAGGACCCGCGTTTGGCTGATCGTCTTCACCAGAGGGGAGGTGCGTTTGCGCATGGAAGAACCACCTATTCGCCTTTAGGTGCCCTGTCTGAACATCAGGGCTCGGCCGCGCCACTAGTCGGGATCCCGGTGAGCGGCCGCTGATTCATACAATTGAACTTCGAATGACAGAACCAGGATGACCTTCTGGTTTGAGTATTCTGGCTCGAATGCCGGATTGCCGATACGGCAATGACCCCGGTTCGGAGGGTACTCCGATCCGGGGTCAGTTATGTGTGCACATCGCCGTTCAGTGTCACCAGCCATGACGAGGCGGATGCCCGGTTTGCGCCCCGCGCAGACTCTGCTCAACCAGCTTCATTGACAAAAGTGTCATCGATGCAATGTTGGCTCAGCCGACTTAACGGTATAGGGTGTTGTAAAGGAAAATCATCACACTGCCGGTTGATCGCGTCGATGCCCGGCACAATTCATAACTCCTGAACAAGCAGAATTATCGATGAACATGATTTGGCCGCCGACAAAGGCATTCTACTTTCTTCGCCATGGTGAAACGGACTGGAATCGCGCAGGCCGACTGCAGGGCTCCAGTGATATTCCCCTGAACGGTCTGGGTGTTCAACAAGCCGCCCGCGCGGCCGGCATTCTGGCCGAATTGCCGATCAGGCGGGTTCTGATGAGCCACCTGACACGGGTCCGGCAGACCGCGGACCCGCTGCTGAACCGATGGAGCCTTGTTCCCGAGATCCACGAAGGTCTGGCCGAACGCCGTTATGGTGCATGGGAGGGGAAAACCCACGCTGAAACCGACGGCTCGGGCGCACCCGAAGGCGGCGAAACCCGGCGGCAGTTCAATGATCGGGTCATTGCCACCTTACGGCAGATTGCCATGGATCCCGATGTTGGGCCGGGCAACGATTCCGGATTGTTGATCATCGCGCATGGCGGTGTCTTCCGAGCCATTAGCGAGGCTCTGGACATCAGGCTGACGGCCGGGATCGGCAATGCCCAGCCGGTGATCGTACAGCCCGGCGCCGCGGGCCAATGGCAGTTCAGGCACCTCTCCGCCGATCTGGAAGCGATTTCCGCTTGAAAGCCGGTTGGCGAACAGGCACTCGTTCCCTAAGAGGCGCAAGGGGAGCAAATCATTGAACAGGGCTGTTTCCTGGCTAACGGGGGCGTCGGCCCTCCTGGCCGTGCCGGCCACCGTATCGGCATTCGAACTCGATCGTTCGTTGTCGGATGCCATGACGAGCATGGACAAACCCGTCGTCGCTGGCCTGGATGAAGGGGAAACGGGGCGGGTCGATGTATTCGACAGTTCGTGCGTCGACAGTAACGGCCGGCTGTTCGTATTCGGACATACATCGACGGAGCCCGATCCCACATTTCCGACCATCGGTGTCCGGCGCGGAGACGGCGACGATGTCGATCTGACGATGAGCGCCGATGCGCTGAACGATTTCATCGTCTATATGGGCTTCATGCCGACCTGCGAGGCCGCAACGGCCGCCACGTTCCGCAAGGCGCCGCTGTTCGAGGTCCGGTATATCAACGGTCACGGACGGCTGTCGGCCCTGATCGATACGCTGTTCCGGCCCTGACGCTTTCCGGTCGCCGATCTGCCGCGGATCGTCGGCGATAGCGAAAATGGTGATCTCCCACACCCTGATCGTCCCGGGCGGAGCGCGGCACGGAAGTGACGCGTTGCTTGACCCGGGACCTCGTGCAGCAATGCTCGATCGTGATACACGAACCGGCTGCATCCGGCTCAGGGTCCCCGATCGGTGCCCCGGTACGATAAGGGCGGCGACGATCAGGAACGGGGCGCGATCACGCGGGGGTTATGGTGGCCACGGCGGATGAAGCGACAAATCCCTCGTGATCGATGACGCGAAGTTGGCGGCGGCCGGCATCGTCCGGATCGTCGGCAACGGCAACACGGATCGGCGTTCCACAAATCACCGGCCGTCGGCCGCGGAACTCGAAATGGCTCAGCGGCCCGTCTTCAGCGGCAGCGGCAGCCATCAGTGTCGCCAGTAGCGGGCCGTGAACGACCAGACCGGCATAGCCTTCGACACCGGTGGCATAGGGGTGGTCGTAGTGAATGCGGTGCCCGTTCAGGGTCAGGGCGGAATAGCGGAACAGCAGGACGGGGTCGGGCGTGAACACGTTCTCGCGGCGAACGGCTTCCGGTGTCAGATCGCTGGTCACGCCGGCAGGTCTCGATTCCCCCGGCTGTGCCGGTTCGCGATAGACGATGTCGTGTTCGTCGGTCAGAACCGGTTCTCCGTCCGCGAAGAATTCATGTTTGACCGTGACGAATGCCAAGCGCCCCGTGCGTCCGGTCTTTTCATTAATTGCGGTGATCGTGGAACGGCGTTCGACTTCGGCGCCGACCCTCAGCGGCCGATGGAAACTGATCCGGCTGCCGGCCCACATCCGTCGGTCGAGTGGCACCGGCGGCAAAAATCCGCCCAGCGCCGGGTGACCGTCGCGCCCGAGTTTATGTGCGGCGACCGGTTCCCAGAAATACATCCAGTGCCAGAGCGGCGGCAGCGCGTCGCCGATCTGCGGTGGCGGGCCATCCAGATCGAGCGCGGCGTGCAGGGCGGCCGCCCGGTCGGCGACGAAGACGTCGGTCATGGATTGGCTGCGGCCCAGCCACGCCATCCACGGCTTTTCTGCCGATGCCTTTGCGGCGTCGTCGGGCGTGCCGTTTTCGCTCCGGGTCATGGATCGGTTCCTTGTGGTGGCTGTCCGGCACATTAGCTTGTTCGACTTAGGCGCATCGCATAGGTAAAGCGGTCGGCCGGGTGGCGACTGCTGGAGATTTCGAACGCCCGCCCGTCCTGGCCGGTGTAGCGCCGGTCGATCCGGAGCGCCAACCCTCCGCGCGGGGCTTCCAGCGCGTCGGCGATCGGGTCCGGAAGCTGTTCGGGCCGGATCTCCTGGGCGATGTCGCTGATCCGCTCGTCGTAGAGTTCCTCGACCAGCGAGGCGATGGCGCCGCGATAGGTGCCGAGATGGTCCTGCACGCCGGCATAGGCATGGGCGACATAGATGTCGGTCCAGCAGATCGCCTCTTCCGCGCCGGTTGCCTGACTTCCCCCCTGCCGTTGGCTGGCGGGCGCCATGCGCGGGCCTTCGATATGGAGAAAGCGCTGGCCCGGTTGGCATTTGAGTGCAGCGGCCAGTGCGGCATCGGCTTCGACCGTCTCCATGGTGACCGGGTCGAGTCGGGTCAGCCGCGCATACTGCATTATGTCTTCAATGGAACCCCAGGATTGCGCATAGGATCTGTCCAGCGTGTCGGTGACGACCCGGCTTCCTACCCCCTGACGCCGTGAGATGAGGCCCAGCGACTGAACATGGCGCAGGGCCTCGCGCGCCGTGATTCTGCTGACATCGTAGAGGCGGCACAGGCGGGCTTCTGTCGGCAGCAGCGAATCCACCGGATAGGTGCCGGCCACGATGTCTTCGACCAGCCGGTCGGCGACCTTCAGGTATCGGGGCTTGCCCGTTCCGGTTCCCGCGACCATTGGCGCTAGTCCTGCGCTCCGGACGGGGAGTCCGATGCCGTCTTTTCCGGCCGGACGGCGGCCATGATCGCCGGCAGGTCCGACTTTTCGAACCGCATTATGGCATGAAAAAACGCGGCCTCGCGATCCTCGCCCAGAATGGGCATAACCAGCGATGCCGTCTTCTCGCGGATCTCGTCCGGCGTCAGCGGGGCTTCGGGCTCGCCCCGACAGATCTTGACGAATTTGTCGAAAGTCCGCCCGTCGCGAAGGCCGAGCGTCAGCGATCCGGCCATATATTCCGGTGCGGCCTCCTGAGCGCGCGGGTCCTGAACCGCCTTGATCCGTGCGGTCAGGGCGAGGGTATCCGGGTCGGCGAGGTGCACTGCATAGTCGTCCCAACCGAACCGGCCCTGGCGCAGCATCACCGCGACGCAAAAATGCACCGAGAACTGTCCGTCGACGATGTTCTTCGGCGCGCGTTTGCGCTCCTCGGGGATACCGGTCAGTTCCATGCCCGATTGCGGCAACCCGGCCGTGACGGACTCGATATCGTCGACCGAAAGTCCGTTCTCCGCCATCAGCGCCTGGGCGGCATCGACGCAGGCATGGGTATAGCGGCACGACGGATAGGGCTTGACGGCGATCGCCGCCGTTTCCCAATGGCTGCCAAGCCGATCGGCGGCGCGCTTGGCATCGGCATCGGGGGCATATCCCTTGAAGAATCCGTGGCGGCCTTCGATTGCGTCGCTCGCCCCGGTAAAGCCGCGCCGGGCAAGGAGCGCAGCCTGAGCCCCGGCCATGGCGGCGTGCCCGACCTGGAAGCGCTTGGTCCAGGCGCCGTTGGCCAGATACTGCATGGAGCCGGACGCCTGACTGAGCGCAATGCCCAGCGCATGTTCCATCTGGTCCGGCGTCAGCGCCAGCACGCGGCCGGCGGCCAGCGCAGCGCCGAATGCGCCGCAGGTGGCGCTGGGGTGAAATCCACGGGCATAGTGGTCGGCCGGATCGACTGCCAGGCCCAGCCGGCAGATTGCCTCATACCCGGCAATGATACCGGCAAGAACATCGGCGCCGGATGCCCCGGCGGCCTCGCCGACCGCAAGCGCGGCCGGGATGACCGGCGCGCTGGGGTGCAGCGACGAGGCGGCATGGGTGTCATCGAAGTCGAGGCTGTGGATGAGTGTTCCGCCAGCGAGTGCGGCACCAAGAACGCCGTATCGTTCCGAATCGCCCGGAACCGTTGAATTGCCCTGATCGAGACCGCCATCGGCCAATGCCGCCATAAGTGGCGCCGTGCTGTCGACTTCGTGACGGGCACGGATGGCGATGGCCAGACTGTCGAGCACCAGCAGCCGGGCGTGGGCGACGACGGTCTCGGGTACGGATTTCAGATCGATGCCGGCGCCGAAGGCCGCCAGCTTTTTGGTTTCGTCCGCCATTCTTGCGGTTCCTTCTGTCTGATGGCCTTGCAGTTGGTATCAGCGGTCATCGACCCGAAGCCGGGTTCAATAGGATCGCGGCATTCCCAGAACATGCTGTCCGATATAGGCCAGCACCATGTTCGTGGAAATCGGCGCTGTCTGATAGAGACGCGTTTCGCGCCATTTCCGTTCGATATCGTATTCGCGGGCGAAGGCGAACCCGCCGAAGGTCTGGAAGCAGGCTTCGGCCGCTTTCCATGACGCTTCTGACGTCAGCAGCTTGGACATATTGGCGGCGGCGCCGCAGTCCTTGCCGGCATCGAACAGCGCGGCGGCTTTGCGTGCCATCATGTCGGCGGCCTCGACATCGGCATAGGCGCGGGCGATCGGGAACTGAATGCCCTGGTTCTGGCCGATGGGACGGCCGAATACCTGACGTTCGTTGGCATAGTCGCGCGCCTTCTGGATGAAGAAGCGCGCATCGCCCAGTGCCTCGCCCGAAAGCAGAATGCGCTCCGCGTTCATGCCGTCCAGCACATAGCGGAAGCCCTTGCCTTCTTCGCCAATCAGGCTGCTGGCCGGGATCTCGACATCGGTAAAGAACACTTCGGTGGTGTTGTGGTTGATCATCGCCTCGATCGGCTGGATGTCGAGGCCCTTGCCCCGGGCTTCCTTGATGTCGATCAGGAAGGTCGAAAGGCCGTCGGTGCGCTTCTTGCACTCTTCCTTGGGGGTGGTTCGGGCCAGCAGCAGCATGAGGTCGCTGTGCAGCGCGCGGCTGGTCCAGACCTTCTGGCCGTTGACGACGTAAACGTCGCCCTTGCGTTCGGCACGTGTCTTGATCTGCGTGGTGTCAGAGCCCGTCGTCGGCTCGGTGACGCCAAATGCCTGCAATCGCAGTTCGCCACTGGCGATGCCTGGCAGGTACTGCTGCTTTTGCTCTTCGCTGCCGTGACGCAGCAACGTCCCCATGATGTACATCTGGGCGTGGCAGGCTGCGGCGCTGGCACCGGTCGCATGGATGGTTTCCAGAATGACCGCGGCTGCACGGATCGGCAGGCCCGATCCGCCGTATTCCTCCGGTATCAGGGCGCCGAGAAAGCCGGCCTCGGTCAGGGCGTCGACGAATTCCGTCGGATATCCCTCATCGGACTCCAGCTTGCGCCAGTATTCGTTGCCGAACGACTCGCAGATACGGGAAACGGCATCCCTAATGTCTTCGAAATCCTTGCCGGGATCGATCAATCCATCTGTCGCGTCGCTCATGTGCGAATCCTTCAGCATTTGTCGGTGGGTGGTGATGCGGGTGCTTTACAGCCCGTGTCTTGAGGCCTTGTTGATATGTTGTCATAACAAGTGCCCGACCCACTACAGTATGTCAAGCATGGCGGGTATTGGCGGAATCTGGAAATTTGGACAAAAAAAGGGCCGGTCGGTAGGGCAACCGGCCGGCCCTCAAGCCTCGATCGGGGAGAGGCATTCGGAGATGAGGGGAAAAAACCCTCGACTCAAACTGTACGGTATTCAATCTCCAGAAGCACGATATTTTTTCGTCGAGCGTGACTTATTCGTCACATCCCTGAGCAGGATGTCAAAGCGTCTGACTGGACGAGGGTGGACCTGAGCTTGCGCGCGCGCGCAACTCGATATCCAGCGTGCTCCGGCTGGGCACGCCCGCCGTGGTCAGCAGGTTTTCAACAGCGATTACGCCTTTTTCGCGAAGTGGTTGATGGACGGTGGTCATCGCCGGTGTGGCGTGTTGGGCTGCCGGGATATCGTCGAAACCGACGATCGACAGATCTTCAGGCACTCGAATCCCGTGCGTTCTGGCCATATCCAGCGTCATGAGCGCCAGAACATCGCTCATGGCAAGGATTGCGGTGGGGCGGGGGTCGGCGGTGATCAGGCGTTCGATGGATGCCTTCGTTTCCGCCGGGTCGGTGACATCGGTCTCTTCAATGCCGGTTACGGCCGCGCCGTCGCGTTCGATCGTCGTCAGATAGCCGTCGAGTCGCGCCGCTGAAACGCCATAGGTGGCGCCCCGCTGTCTGGCGATATCGACCGGTCCGGTCCGCCCGTCGGCCAGCAATTCCAGCGACAGGATGCCGATGTTCCGATGGCCGAGGGCCAGCACATGCTTTGCTGCAAGGGCGGCGCCGCCGCGGTCGTCGATCGAGACGGAAGATACATGGGCCGGCAGTTCGGCGTTGGGAACATCGACGGCGAGAATGGGAAGGTTGCGTTCGAGCACGGCCGTGAGCATTCCGGCGCCGGCCGCCATGCAGTGGACGATGAAGCCGTCGACCGCCGCCTGGCCGACCGACCCTAGTGCGGAGTCGTTTTCCGCCGGCAGAAACAGCAAGCCGACATCGTTTCGGTCGCACCCGTCGGCGACGCCGGTCAGAAATGCGACCGATGCCGGGTCGGTGAAGGCGTGGGCAAGAGGGCCGGGAAAGACCATGCCGATTGCGCCTGCACGCCCCGTCCGCAGCATCCGGGCCATGGGGTTCGGTCCGGCATACCCGATCGAAGCGGCCGTCGACAGAACGCGGTCGCGCAGGGTCTGCGAAAGCTGATCCGGGCGATTGAAGGCGTTCGAGACGGTGGTGCGCGAAACGCCGGCCGCACGGGCGACGTCCATCAGCGTTATCTGGCGGCGTGAGGGTGCGATTGGGATGGATCCTTGCTGTCGTTGCCCGCATTGGATTGGCGGTGTCACCGGCCTTCGCCGACGCCCAGATTAGCCGTTGGCGCCCCTTCATGCACTAACAACAAAAAATGCACTTGAACGATCCAGAAACACGATGCATTCTGCCGATCTGTCCTACTGAATGCATTCAGTTGGCGCCTTTTGATGCTGTGGTTCCGCTTTTGGGGCTGCGGACAGTGCACCGGCTCTGTCAGTCCGGGCGCGAAACAGGTTGGAGATTGCAGCCATGACAATTATTGGAATTCTGGCGGCGGCGGTCCGTCGTATCGGGCAGGAACGTGCCCGGCGCCGCATCCGCAGTGAAGCCCGTGCAAGGCTGGCCATGCTCGACGATCGGTTGTTGCACGATATCGGCCTGGAGCGGCAAACGGTCGAGGATGAACGTCGCCAGCCGGCCAGCCGGCCGCTCGGCCTGATCATCGGCGAGACGCATCTTGTCTCCCGACCGATCGATCTCCACGACGAGGGAGTGGTCGACATGGTGGAATCAGAGTTGGCACCGCTTCAGACCGGTGACCGGAAGCGAGGGCACGAATCGGTAATGCAATGTCAGCCGTCCTGAAGAATATCGATGACTTGATATACGACCCGGTCGCCCGTGCCATAGGGCTGGCTTTCGCCTTGAATGCCGTCCTGTTTTCCGCCTGGTACACCCGGATTGCCGACGTCCAGGTCGCGCTCGGCCTCAGCGATGGCGTCCTTGGTCTGGTCATGCTCGGACTGCCCGTGGGGTCAATAATCGCGCTGCCGATCGCCAGCGCCATTATTGGCGCTGTGGGCGAGGGCCGGTCGACATTGATTGCCGGTTTTACCTGCTGCGCGGCCCTCGTGTTGCCTGCCTTCGCCCCGGGCGCGCCGTCCCTTTTTCTGGTTCTCGTCGTGCTCGGCCTTGGAAACGGCACCATGGACGTTTCCATGAACGCCGCCGCTTCGTCGTACGAGCGGCTTTCGGGGCGTTCGATCATGACCACGTTTCACGCGATGTTCAGCGTCGGCGGCATCGTCGGGGCCGTGATCGGCACGCTCGCCATCATGGCAGGCCTTGCGCCCGGGGGGCATCTGGCTCTGGTGGCGCTGGCAACGGCAGCACTGCTGATAGCCTGCATCGCCGGCTGGCGTCGATTTCAGCCGGCGGTACGGCTTGGGCCGGTCTTTGCTTTACCGTCGCGCCCGCTGCTGGTTCTGGCCGGGATGGCTTTTCTGATTTTCATGGGCGAGTCGGTGGTTGCGGATTGGAGCGCCGTGTTCATCGCCAACCACCTGGGTGCGGCACCGGCCATGGCACCGCTCGGGTTCATGGCGTTTTCGACCGGGATGATGGTCGGCCGTGTTTTCGGCGATGCCGCCATCGACCGTTTCGGTGCGCTCACGATCATGAGATTCGGCGCCTTGATGGCATTCGGGGGGCTGCTGGTGGCGGCCGTGCCGGCGTCGGTACCGCTTGCGATCGTCGGATTCGGTGTCACCGGCCTGGGCCTGTCGGCACTGGTGCCGATCCTGTTCGGCATGGCGGGGCGGACGCCGGGAATGTCGAGCGGGACGAGCATCGCTGCTGTCGCATCCATCGGCTACAGCGGCTGGCTGGCCGGACCGCCCCTGATCGGTGCCATTTCCGAAGCCTTCGGTCTGTCGATGGCACTGGTGCTGATCGCGTTCGGCATGTGCGTCGTTGCCGCTGCCAGTGGCCTGATCGGACCCCGGTCGGGCGGTCGGGCGGCCTGAGTCCGGCGATGGCCTCGACCCGTCATAAGGTGACTGAAGTATGTGGTGTCATCGTGTAGGCTGTGCGCAATACGAAACCGAATGATCAGGAGGAAATGCATGCCGGGCACCGATTTTTCCGGACAGATTGCGGTCATAACTGGTGGCGCCCAGGGGATCGGCTTTGCGGTGGCAGAGCGCATCGCGGATGCCGGCGGGTTTGTTCATTTGTGGGACCAGGACGAGGAACTGGCCAAAAGCGCGGCCACCGAACTTGGCACTGACAAAGCCGCTGCCCATGGACTGGATATCAGCGATCACAAAGCCGTCGATGCGGCAACCCGCGCCGTTGTCGACCAATCGAGCCGGATTGATGTGCTGATCAACAGTGCCGGCATTACGGGGCCGAATGCAACGACCTGGGAATATCCGGTCGATGCCTGGCAGACGGTCATGGCGGTCAACCTGAACGGTACGTTCCTGACTTGCCGGGCCATCGTGCCGCACATGCGCGAAAAGGGCTATGGCCGCATCGTCAATATTGCATCGATCGCCGGCAAGGAAGGCAACCCCAACGCACCGGCCTACAGCGCGTCAAAGGCGGGTGTGATCGGGTTGACCAAATCGCTCGGCAAGGAACTGGCCGACATGGATATCGGCGTGAACTGCGTTACGCCGGCGGCGGCGCGAACCCGAATCTTCGACCAGATGAAGCAGGAGCATATCGATTACATGCTCTCGAAGATTCCGCGCGGCCGGTTTCTGGAACTCAACGAGGCATCGGCGATGATCGTCTGGATGGCCTCACGCGAGAACAGCTTTACGACCGGCGGGGTCTTCGATCTTAGCGGCGGTCGGGCGACCTACTGACCTTTCCGCAATTCCCGATCATGTCGAGGAAACTGCTTCGAGATCGCTTCTGAGCCGACCGGGGCTACCCTCGGGCAGCAGGCGATCGACTTCGTCATGGGTTTCCTGCCAAACGGGTACCGCTCGTGCCAGCAGCTTGCAGCCGTCGGCCGTCAGAGACAGCCGGCGGTTGCGCCGGTCGTCCGGGTCCGGCTTGATCTCGACCAGCCCCCGGCGTTCCAGCGGCTTCAGTGCGGCGGTCAGGGTGGTGCGGTCCATTGCCAGAAAGGTGGCGACGGCCCCTATCGTCGGTGGGTCGGGGCGATTCAGCGACATCATCAGTGAAAACTGGCCGTTGGTCAGGTCGAACGGCCGCAGCGCGGCATCGAACCGTCGCGCCAGCGCTCGGGCTGCCCTTTGAGCATGAAGACAAAGGCAAGTGTCGCGAACATGAAGGGTCGTCTCACGGGATACCTTTTGCGTCTGTTCCATGTCATTCATATGTTGATATCAATCCATTTAGTCAACCCGTTCATTGGTCGCAGGGCGTTTTGAATGTCGCACCAGCGGCTTAACCAAGGTTTCATTGTGGTTCCGTTACCAGTAGAAGTCGTCAGGCCCCCGTACGAGGTGCGGGGCAACAAGATCAATAAAGACGAGGGGTTGGCATGCGTAAACCTGCCGAAGAACGGGGCAACTGCTATCAGGCGGGCGTCATCCGCTTCAGGTCTCCCGAAAATGTCGCAGGGTCTCTGGCGGCCTTCGCCATCGTGGCCGCAACGGCGCTGCCGGCGTATGGACAAGAGGGTGCAGGGGCCCGAAATGCGGGACCGGAAAGGCTGGCCAGCCCGATCGACAGTCCTGAACTCCTCGCCCTCAGTCCCGATGCCGGTCGGCTGGCGGTTGCCGACGCCGGCAATGTTGCTGTCGTTGATCTGCAAACGGGCGACGCAGTGGACAGCCTGGCGGGAGATTGCTGCATCAGCGGCATGGCGTGGGTGGGTGAACAGGACGTGCTGATCGCCCGTGACAGCGGGACCGGTGCGGACGCGGCAGGGCCGGGCCTCGACCTTTATCGGCCCGGCGTCTATCAGCCGCCGAGCCGGCTTTCCTCGGCGCCCTGCACGGCGGTGTCGGCCGCAGGCAGCCTTGCGGCCGCGGCCTGCGGCGACGGCCTGGTGCTGGTCGGCGTCGAGGACGGCGCGGGCTCGGTCGTTGCCTATGGCGGACTGGGCTTTTTCCAGGACATCGCGATCACGCCCGATGGTTCGATGGTCATCGCCGCCCACCGCGACGTGGCCGGGTTGGCAGCAGGTGAATCGATTGCCCCCGAATCGATAGCGGGAGATCCGGCGACGGCGCTCTTTCTCGACGTTGCCGCCGATTGGCCGGTCGATCCGCCGGCTGCCTATGGCGAGATGGTGCTGGATGCCAATATCCGTTATCTCGCGCCGGCGCCGGATGGTGCGGTGGCGACGCTGGCTGACGGTTCGGTGGCCGAACTGTCGACTGACGGCATCTCGGTCATCCACGATGTGGCACTGCGTGATGATGCCGGCCCGCTGGTCGTGCTGCCGGAGGGCAGATATGCCGTCGGCGATTTCCAGAACGGTTCCGTGCTGGATCTGGCGACGGGAGAAATCTCCGCTATGCCCAATGGCGATTCGGCGCCGACGATGGACGGCGTGGCGCGTGGCGCGTGGGCCGCGGCGGCCGGTCCGACAGTTGCCTGGGCCGGTCCCGATCCGGCGAACGGGGCCGTCATATTGATCTGGCGGAATCTGGTGCTGGAGTGAGCAGCGCCGGCTATGCCGCATTGGTCAGACCGATCCGCCGGGTTCGGAGTCGCCCGGAAATGCGCATGGCCGGCGAAAATGGAACTCCACGGTGTCGCTGATGTCATCGATGGCCCTGGTCCAGCCGGTGAATACAAAGCCGAGACGCGCATAGAACCGATGCGCGGCCGTGAAGCGCGTGTCGGTCCATAGCTCGACGCCGGCAGCGCCATTCTGTGCCGCGAAATCCACTGCTGTCGTGACCAGCCGATCCGCGATGCCGCGTCCCCGGCATTGCCGGTCGAGATAGACCTTGCTCAATTCCATCGCCGGGACCCATGGTCCCAACGGGCGCTCCATCGGTTTGACAGCGGCACACCCCACAACGCTTGAATCGATGCAGGCGACCCAGCACATTCCGCTCAGCGCGGCGAAGTGGGCGGCAAGCCGGTCCAGTTCCGGAAACTCCAGCGCGCGGTCGTAGTGGCATCCTTCATATTCCGAGAAGGCGGCGGCTATGATACGACCTACGCAGTTGCCGTCGGCGTCGGTCGCGGGGCGGATTTCGAACGGGGTCATCATGGGTGCCGGGATACATCACGATGATCCAATCAATCAAATGCCACGGCACCGAAACTGGATGCTCCGACATTCTGGCTGACGGTCGGCGACGGAAGCGGCTTCGCCCCGCATTGCCGGGAATTCCCGGGCCGCCAGCCGGCACCTCGCTTTCACCACGAGTATTCGACGCATGACATTCGATCAGTGGACGATCGTCGCGATCATCGCCGCCGCCCTCGGCTTGTTCATATGGGGGCGGTACCGCTACGACGTGGTGGCCATGATTGCGCTGACCGCCAGCGTCATCGTCGGCGCCATTCCGCCGAACGATGCGTTCAGGGGGTTCGGTCATCCGGCGGTAGTGACCGTGATCGCGGTCCTCATCATCAGCCGGGCGATCGCCAAATCCGGCGCGCTGCAGGGCGTGATCCGCCAGGTTTCACGGGCGTCCGGGACCACGACCGGCCATGTCGGTGCGCTGACCGTCGCAGGCGCGTCCTTTTCCGCGTTCATGAACAATGTCGGCTCGCTGGCACTGCTTCTGCCGGTCGCCATACAGAGTGCGCTGAAAGCAAAACGTCCCGTGGCGCTTGTCCTGATGCCGTTGTCGTTCGCTACCCTGCTCGGCGGGCTGATAACGATGATCGGGACGCCGCCGAACCTGATCATTTCCGCATACCGCGAGACCGAAACCGGCGAGCCGTTCGGCATGTTCGACTTCACGCCGGTCGGGCTGGGCATCGCCGTCGTGGGTATCCTGTTTGTCACGCTGGTCGGCTGGCGGCTGCTGCCGAAAAACCGCAAGGGGCAGTCGCACACCGAATTGTTCAGGATCGAGGACTACATATCGGAATTGCGTATTCTTGAGGAATCGGAGCTTGTCGGTCGGACGGTCCTTGATCTGCGCCGGCGGATGGACGGCAATCTGGCGGTCATGAGCCTGATCCGGGGATTGCGAAAGATACTGGCGCCGTCGCCGATCGAAACCTTGCAGGCAGGCGATGTTCTGGTGGTCGAAACTGATCCCACGAGCCTGCGCCAGCTCGTTCGCTCCGGTCAGGTGGAGCTGCGCGGCGGCAAATCGTTCAACCGGAGCGACCTGGAATCGGAAAAGGTGGTGATCATGGAGGCGATGATCCCGCCGGCCTCGGCCATGATCGGACGGACGCCATCGGAACTGCATCTGCATGGCCGTTTCGGGATCAATCTGATCGGGCTGGCGCGCCATGGCCGGACAATTCAGACGCCGCTGGGCCGCAAAAGGCTGGAAGTGGGCGACGTCATACTCGTTCAGGGCGACAGTGCCACGCTGATCGAAAGCCTTCGCGAACTGGGCTGCTTTCCCCTTGCCGATCGGGGCCTGAACGAGGCCTCGACCGGCAGAAGCTGGCTGCCGGCGGCGATATTCGGCGCGGCGATCGGCGTGACAGCAGTCGGACTGCTGCCGGTGCATGCGGCGTTCATGACGGCCGTGGTCGCTCTGGTACTCACGTCGTCCATCACGCTGAGAGAGGTATATTCCAACGTCGAATGGCCGATCGTCATTCTGCTTGGGGCGATGCTGCCGGTTGGGCAGGCGCTGGACAGTTCCGGTGCTGCCTCGGCGATCGCGATGGGACTGGTGGGGCAGATCGAGGCTCTGCCGCCGGGCGTGATCCTGCTGGTGCTGTTTGTGATGACGATGGTGCTGACGGACGTCATCAACAACAATGCCGCCGCCGTCATCATGGCGCCGATCGCGGTCAATGTGGCAGACGCGCTCGGCGTCAACACGGACCCGTTTCTGATGGCGATCGCCGTCAGCGCGTCATGCGCCTTTCTGACGCCGATCGGCCACCAGTCCAACACTCTGGTCATGGGGCCGGGCGGATATCGCTTTACCGACTATTGGCGAATGGGCCTGCCGTTGGAGATGGTGATCACGGCCACCGGAGTCCCCCTGATCCTGTATTTCTGGCCTCTTTGACGGACCCCGGTGCTAGTGGAATGAATTTGACATTTGATACCCAATCCGCGGTAGGCGCTCGATCAAATGTCAAATTCGAAATTCCACTAGATAACAATGTTTTACTAGTGGTTCATAGATTCCGACATTTGCTACGGAGCGTGCGGAAATGGGATGCAAATGTCGGAATCGAACCACTAGCGGTTGCCGCCCAGCGTGAACGCTGTCACGTCCGGTGGCGGTTCCAGACCATCCAGGTTGCGCGGATCGGCTTGTGGCTCACCGACGACCGTGGACAGCGGTATCACACCGGCCCAGATCGGAAGTTCATAGTCTTCCTCGTCGTCGACCGGCGGTCCGGTCCTGACCTTCGCCGACGCTTCCTCGATCGGCATCGACAGGACCGTCGTCGCCTTGACCTCCTGATCGGTCATCGGCCGCAGCGTCGATGAGCGGCCGGGAAACAGGTGGTCGATGAAGTATTCCAGCGCCGCCGCCTTTTCAGCCGGGTCGTCCAGTTTGGTCGCTGTGCCGTAGATCACGACCGAGCGGTAATTGGCGGAGTGATGAAACCCCGACCGGGCCATGACCAGACCGTCGAACAGCGTCACGGTCAGGCAGACCGGGGCTTCGGTCGCATTGCGCAGCGCCCTGCTGGCGGCGGAACCATGCCAGTATACCCGATCGCCGTCGCGCCACTGAAGCGTCGGCGTGACCGCCGGCTTGCCGTCGAGCAGATATCCGACATGGCACATCGGGGTTGCGTCGAGAATGGCATCGATGGTGGCCCGTTCGTGGGTTCCGCGCAGATGGTTCCGCCGAAGACGGGTCCGTTCGGTGATGGGCAGGGTTTCTGATGTCATGGCTGAATCTCCGACACTAGAAAGTGGATCGTTTCTCCACCATCGAGTAGGACAGAATTGGGTCGTCGAAAATGTCCAATTCTGCGCTTTCTCACCAGACCAATTCAGAGGCCGCAATCATGGCGCCGTTTGCCCTGGACCGGACTGGCGGTCAGCCGCTATTTCTTCAGATCTACGAGATCCTTCGCCATCGCATCATCTCCGGCAGGGTGCCGGCCGGCGGGATCCTGCCGCCATCGCGGCGGTTGGCGGTCGATCTGGGCGTGTCGCGATCGACAGCCATCGCCGCTTATGACCAGCTGGTCGCCGAGGGCTATGTCGAGAGCCGGCGTGGCGCCGGCATATTCGTCAACGCATTGCCGGAAGCAGCTGGCGACTTCGGCGGCAGTTCGCCCGGCGGCGCAAAGGCTCCGGAGCGGCCGTTTGCAGTCGGCTCGGCACCGCTGGATCCGCCCCCATTTCGGCCCGGCATTCCCGATATGTCGCGGTTTCCGTTCAGGGCCTGGGCTCGTGCCGTCGCGCGGGCCGCCCGGCAGGCCCCCGAGGCCATGGTGCTTGCGACGGATCCGTTCGGTGACCCGGTGCTGCGCCAGGCGATCGCCGGCCATGTAAGATCCGCGCGGGGCATCGAGGCCGATGCCGATCGAATTGTCATCACGGCCGGTGCGATCGGTGGACTCGATTTCATTTTGCGCACCATCATGAAGCCTGGTGATCGACTGGCGCTGGAGGATCCCGGCTATCAGGCCGTGCGTGCCATGGCACGCACCAGAGGGCTGGAGCCGTTGTGGCTGCCCGTGGACCGCGACGGCGCCGTCGTTCCGGCATCCGGCGGCGGGCTCGATCCTGTCGCCGCCATGTTGACGCCCTCGCATGAATATCCGCTGGGCGGAACCATGCCGATGGCCCGGCGGACGGAGTTTCTGAACTATGCCGGCCAGACAGGCGCATGGCTGATCGAAGACGATTTCGACAGTGATTTCCGTTATGCGGGTCGTCCGATCCCGGCGCTTTCCAGTCTCGATGACCAGGGCCGGGTGATCTATGTCGGAACCTTCGCCAAACTGTTCTCCCAGTCGTTGCGGATCGGCTATGTCATTCTGCCGTCATCGCTCGTCGATCGATTTCGTCAAGCTGTGCCGCCGTTCGGAGCGGGGGCATCCCTTGTCCCTCAGCGGGCGTTAGCGGCATTCATAGAATCCGGAGAACTGCAGCGGCATGTCCGCCGCATGCGTCGCGTCTATGGCGTCAGACGCGCGCATTTCGTCGCGCTGCTGCGCGAGATATTGGGCGCGCGGATCAGTTTCGATGACCATCCGGTCGGCATGCAACTGGTGGCACGGCTGGCGCCCGGCGTTGATGATCGCGCGGTTTCGGCGGCGGCCGAGGCGGCGGGCATCGACTGCCCGCCGCTGTCCGGCCACTATGCCGAGATGCCGCCGGTATCGGGGCTTCTCATGGGCTTTGCGGCGTTCGAAACGGGACGGATGGCGGCGCCCATGGAGACGCTGCGCACCGTCCTCGACAGGATTTCCCCGACCGTCAGAGCTTGAAGTTCAGCTTTTCCAGGTCGGCGAGCAAGGCGCTGCCCTTGTCATCTGCCAACGGCACCAGCGGCGGGCGAACTGTCGCCAGCGATTCCTTGCGGTGGAACCGGGACAGGATGAATTTGAGGGCAGGGACCATCGGATAGGCCTGGATGGTCTTGCGCACGGTAACCATGGTCTCGTTCATGGCATCGGCCTGATCGGTTTCCCAGGCGCGATAGAGCGCCGAGATGCCCTTGATATTCACGTTGCCGGTCGCGGTGATACAGCCGACACCGCCGATGCGCAGGGCGTCCAGCATGAAGACTTCGCTGCCGGGGAATACCTGGAAGCCGGGGAAGCGTTCGATCAGCGCCTTGGTGTTCGACCAGTCGCCGGAGCTGTCTTTCAGCCCGACCACGGTCTTCGGGAACGCGTTGATCAGGCGCTCCACCAGGTCCAGCGAGAGCGGAACCTGCGACATCGGCGGGATGTGGTAGAGATACAGGTTCAGACGATCGTCGCCAACGCGCTGGATCACCTCGGAATAGAACCGGAAAAGGCCGTCGTCGCTGACGCCCTTGTAGTAGAACGGCGGCAGCATCAATGTCCGGGTGACACCGCGGGACAGCGCGTGACGCGTCAGTTCCACGCTTTCCGTGATCGAACAGGCCCCGGTACCGGGCATAAGGACATCGGCCGGTACGCCGCTGTCGACCAGATGATCGAGCAAAGCGCGCCGTTCTTCGCCGGAAAATGAATTGGCCTCGCTTGTCGTACCGAAAATCGCCAGACCGGTCGCGCCCTCGCTCAGCAGCCATTTGCAGTGGTCGACAAACGCGTCGCGATCGGGTGCAAGGTCCGACGTTACCGGCGTGATCGCCGGAACCAGGACGCCGCCATAAGCCGGCTTCGTGTTCATTGCCTCAGGTCCCCTTTTTGAAACTCGTATGCCGCACGTATACCATAGTGCATTGGTAGCCTCTGAGGATCGTCGTCGCAAGCATTGCCGGAACCCATGGCATTTCCGTTCCGGAAAACGATATGATTGCCGCGAGATTGAATGACCGTCCGGTTGACGGGAGTCGCGACGGCTCCGAATCGTCTGCCGGGCCCGAGCAAAGAATGGTGGATCAGCTATGGCCGAGAAGATCAAAAAGACAGATGACGACTGGAAGGCACAACTCTCGCCGGAACAGTACAAGGTCGCCCGCAAGGGTGGTACCGAGCGGGCCTTTACCGGCGAGCTCTATAAGGAAAGCCGAAAGGGCGTCTATACCTGCGTCTGCTGCGGCGCGCCCTTGTTTTCATCGGCGACGAAATACGAAAGCGGAACCGGCTGGCCGAGTTTTTATGCGCCGGTCTCCGACACCGCGGTCGAGGAGCGCGAGGACAAGTCCCTGTTTCGCCGTCCGAGAACCGAGGTCGTCTGCGCCCGCTGTGACGGCCATCTCGGCCACGTCTTCCCAGACGGCCCGGAGCCGACCGGGCTTCGCTATTGCATGAATTCTGCCGCCATGGGATTCGAGCCCGACGACGGCTAGCTCTGGCGCCCACTTTCATCCCGAAGCCGGGGCAGGGCATTTCTGCTGCGCTGGCCCCAACCACTGCCCCGTAGGCGCGAGGCGTCGTCCGGGGTCCACCTGCGCCGCGGTAGCAGGGTGAGAGCGTGCGTCTCGGACCAGCTGCACGTCTCGTTGTGCTGTCCAGCATCCGCGCCAGGGGGTTCCTCGCGCGGCCCTTAAAACGTGCTTGATGATCGAATGATTGCAATTAGTAATTGCAATCATGCATCAAAGAATTTACTAAAAATTAGCTGCGCTGCCCCATGATAACGCCTACAGGCAGTGGTGCGCCAGCCTGGTCCAGGCAGGTGCGACGGGCCGGCTGTAGGCCACTCGAAGATCGGGGAACCCCATATTTCGATGATTTTGCCATTTCGCGACCGACAGATCCTGGTCCGCTCGGAACAAGGGGTGCGCCATCTCCATCTTCGCGCCCGCCATCAGGTCCTTGCGGTTTCCGCATGTGCGGCTCTGCTGATATTGGCCCTTGCTGGAACAGTGGGCACGGTTGTCGGCGTCACCAAAGTCGGCAACCGTGAAGCCCGTCTGTCAGAGATGCGTGTGGAATATGCCCAGGTGATTGCCCGGGCCGCAGAAAGCCGTACTGCATTCGCGGCCGGGGCGGCTGGCAGCGGCATCGACACCGACGTTGCTCTGGCCGACGCCGAAGCCGACGCCGGCACAGGGGCGGGGGGGCTATCACAGCCAAATTCTGTTGCAGATCGCGTGCTGACCGATAACGCCCATCTTCGCGACGCGCTTCAGGCCGTCCGATCCGAGAAGCGTCACCTTGAGGCGCAGCTTGCCGGTCTCGATGAGCGGCTGGACGAGCGCGCAGCCGAGGTCGTGCAGCTCGAAACCCGGCTGAGTGAGGCGCTGCGGGCAGAGAGCGAAGCCAGCCATCGCGTTGCCGTGCTTGATCGCGATCTGAATTCGGTCCGCGCCGAGATGCACAATCTGAATTCACTCTCTGCGGATCGAGCGTCCGAGATCGGTCGGCTGGAAACGGCATTGGCCCGTGCCGAGGACTGGAATCAGTCTCTGGAATCAGAAGTTCGCGATCTTTCGCAATCGGTCAATCGGGCGATCACGACGGCTCGTGCAACGGCAGACGACCGCAACCGGCTTTCCAGCGAGATCGACGGCGCCCTGCAATCGGTCGCGAACGCGGATCGCGAGCGCGAAGACGCCCGCCAGCTTATGCACGCAGCTCTGTCCGGCGCCGAAACACTGCGCAGAAACCGCAATGCGCTCTTGACCGCACTCGGCACCGAGCAGGCACGGGCGGATCGGCTCACCGGAATGATCGATGATCTGGTCGCGTCGCAGCAGTATGTATTCGCCGAGTTGCGCGATCGTACCGATCGTCAGCGGGAAGAGCTGGCCGAGGGCCTGGGGCATACCGGACTGGATATCGACAGTATGATCGATGACGTCTGGTCAGAGATGTATCCCGGCGTCGGCGGTCCCTTTCTTCCCGTCTCCGGAATCTCTTTCCTCGACGCCACCGTGTGGTCGGCAGCAAACGAACTGACTGAAAGCGTGGAGCGTGCGACGGCCACTCACGAACTGGTGGCGCGGCTGCCAGTCGCCATGCCGGTGCGCGACGACTATCGCCTGTCAAGCCGGTTCGGGCAGCGCAGGGATCCGTTCACGGGTCGGGCTTCCGGTCATCTGGGACTGGACTTCGCCGCACCGCGTGGAACGCCGGTAACGGCTCCGGCCCATGGCACCGTAACTTCGGCCGGGTGGCGGGGCGCCTATGGACGGCTCGTAGAAGTCGATCACGGCTTTGGCATAACCACGCGCTATGCTCATCTTACCCATATCTCCGTCCAGGAGGGGCAGGAACTCACCACGGGGGAAGAGATCGGAAAGATAGGCACGACAGGCCGCAGCACGGGGCCTCATCTCCACTATGAAATCCGATCCAGCCAAACAGCGATGAATCCCGAAAATTATCTGGAAGCGGGGAACCATGTTTTCGCGGTCACAAACCAAGAATGATAAGCTGCAAGCCGATGCGGTACCGTCAATCGTCAGCCTGGACCTGCGTGTTTCGGGCGACCTGAAATCGGACGGTGATATTCAGGTCGACGGCATCGTCGACGGTGACATCCACAGCTCGACGTTGTCCATTGGCAAGACAGCCGAGGTCAATGGCAGCATCGAAGCCGAAGTCGTGCGTGTCTGGGGCCGTGTAAACGGTCGCATCAAGGCGCGTCAGGTCACTCTCCTGGAAACGGCCGAGGTGTCGGGCGACATCGTCCACGAGTCGCTGGAAGTGGCTCGCGGCGCCTACATAGAGGGTATGGTCAAGCGCGACCGAAAGCAGGAAACGGACCGGCCACCAATGAATCTCGTCGTCAGCGACGCCGATGCGATGTTGGCCGACGCACCGGCCGAGAAAACGACGGAAAAGCCGCGCTCGTCAGGGTTTCCGATCAAGGCGAAGTCGAAATTGCCGCAGCCGGCCGAAGGGCAATAGCCGGCTGCGACGGCCCGCTTTCAATCAGCCCGTCAGGATGCGGGAGAAAAGGGCGCCATCGACGTTGCCGCCCGAGGCGACGCAGACGACTGTCTCGACCTCTTTCGGCAGCTTGCCGCTCAGCGCGGCCGCCAGAGCGACAGCGCCGCCGGGCTCGATCACCAGTTTCAAATGCGCGAAAGCCAGCCGCATGGCCTCGGCGACGTCGTCGTCCGTAACAACCAGACCACCTGCCAAAGTGTGGCGCATCACCGGTAATGTGACTTCACCCGGCATCGGTGCCAGCAGGGCATCGCAGAACGAGTCGCCCGTTCCATCATTGGCGACCCGTTCACCCGCTGCCAGAGATCTGGCGATATCATCGAAACCAGCGGGTTCCGATGCATAGACCGCCATGTCGGGCCAGGTATCCCTGACCGCAAGCGCGGTACCTGAAACCAGGCCGCCGCCGCTGCAACTGCAGACGACAGCATCCGGCCGAATGCCCATCGCCGCCGCTTGCCGCGCGATCTCCAGACCCACGGTTCCCTGACCGGCAACGATATAGGGATCGTCATAGGGCTTGACCAGCGTCGCGCCGCGCTCACGGGCCAGTTGTTGGCCGATCTCCTCCCGGCTCTCGTTCTGGCGGTCATAGGGCCGAACTTCCGCCCCCCATGCACGCGTCGCGTCGAGCTTTACCGCTGGCGCATCGGCCGGCATGACGATGATTGCCGGCAGGCCGAGCCGCGAAGCGGCCGCGGCGACCCCTTGCGCATGGTTGCCGCTGGAATAGGCGACGACACCGCCGCCGCGGTGATCCTCGGGTATTACGGCGATGCGGTTGCTGGCGCCGCGCAGTTTGAACGAACCGGTGATCTGCAGCGATTCCGCCTTGACCAGTATCCGCCGTCCCGCAATCCGGTCGAGGGACGGCGCGTTCAGCAATGGCGTCTCTCGCACAAGGCCCGCTATGCGTTCTGCGGCATCGTGAACCATGGCGGCGGTCGGCACGGGCTCATCGCCGGCGGCCCGGATATCAGGTTCGCCGGGCTTCATTTGGGCGGATGTCATCGGGTGAGGTCCTCTTCAAGCATGCCGACCCTCGGCGTCTGGCCCATTCTGATGCGATACACTTGGGTGTTTTCCAGGACGCGTTGGACATAGTTGCGGGTCTCGTAGATCGGAATGCTTTCCATCCAGTCTATGATTTCATCGATATCCGACATACGCCGGGGATCGCCCCTTTCCGACAACCATCCCGCCACGCGATTGGGGCCGCCGTTGTATCCAGCCGCGGCGAGGATATACGAGCCGCCGAACCGCGCCACCTGATCGGCCAGATAGCGAGAACCGAGCCTGATATTGTGCGCGGGGTCGGCCGTCAGCATGCCCGTGCTATGGGAAACGCCCAGAACATGGGCGACATCCTGTGCCGTTGCCGGCAAAAGCTGCATCAGACCGCGGGCATTGGACCGGCTGACTGCGCGCGGATTGAATTCGCTTTCCTGACGAATGATCGCGTGGACGAATGCCGGGTCGATGCGGTCGTCGGCATTGGACATGTTTGCAACGGGAAAAGCGATGTCCGGAATGATGCGCCCTTCCATCACGGCCATCTTTCCCCCACGTACGGCCATGAAGGTATTGCCGTCTTCCAGCGCCAGCCTGCCGGCGGCCGCGATCTCCGATGCGCTCGTCGATGCGCCGAGCAACGCCGCCATGAAACGTTGCTGAAGGTCTTCCGCGCCGATCTGGCCGAGCGCGATCGTCACCCTGGCCAGTTCGGGATCCGCCGTCGCGTCGGCACCGGCATGTTCCTGAATCTCTGAAAGCCCGGCAACCGTCGGACGCCCCAGTTTCCCGGCCGCCAGCTGCCCATAGAAGACCGTATCGTGGACGGCCGCGCGCGCATACCATTCCTCGGCTTCGTCGGTGTTGCCAAGTGCTTCGTGCGATCGCCCAGCCCAGTATGCTCCGCGTGCGAGGCTGATCGGCGTGCCGACATTCTCGAAAAGGGTCACGAAGTGCGAAAGGGCATCGTTCGGCCGATCAAGGAAGCGCAATGCAAACCAGCCGGCAAGCCACTCTGCTTCCGCCAGCGAGGAGCCGCCGTCAGTGCCGTGCTCGGCCGCGAGGCGTTGGGCCTCGGCATAGCGTCCATCCTCGAACAAGCGGCGGACGATGATATTGCGCTCGCGCCACCAGGCGTTCGGCTGTTTCATTTCTGGCGGTTGCTGGTCGAGGATCTCGATCGCGCCCGCATCGTAGCCATAATACCGCCGCCAGCGCAGACGCTCGTAAAGCAGCCCCTCGTCGTCGGCAAGCGTATTCGGGACGCGGTTGATGGCATCGTCGACGCCATCGTCGCGATTGGCCAATCTGATCCGCGCGTCGGCGAGCCGCATATAGCCGTCGTCGACGAGCGGCGACATGCGGCGAGCTTCGGATTCCCGGTTTGCCCATAGCAGGTTGTCAAGCCGCTCGATGTGATCGGCTTCGGTAAGGAATCCGCCGTAGAGGCCCAGATATTCCGATTGCTGATCGGCCGTCAGAACCTGGCTGTGCCAGCGGTCACGGGCGACAGCGCGCGCATCGTTCTCCCGGCCGACGGACATCAACCCCCGGATATGGTTCAGAACCGCATCATAGGTTTGCGGCGGGAACGCATCGTGATGGGCGACAATCTCCGCTGGCGCCAGCAAGGTCGGCATGCGCCGTTCGGCCTGCAGCATCAGCGTCGAACGGTCTGGCCAGTTGGGATTGTCGGCCAGAAACCGGGCCGTTTCCGCGAAATCGCCGTTATGATCCGCCCGGAGACGCTCCCAGGTGACGACTTTGCGCAGGATCGGATCCGACGCCCTTGCGGCAGCTTGTGCCGCGGCGCTATGGTCGCTGCGCGCGGCCGCGTCCAGGGCCTCGCGATAGTTCCGTATATCGCTGCCGTTCAACACATCGGCAACCGCCGCCGGACTCGTGCCGCCCGCAACCGCCAAGCTCAGAAACAATCCGACTGCTGCCGATTTCGCGAGTATTTTTGCCATGACCACAGCCTTGGCTTTTAAGAGACGAGGCGCTATCGTGCCGCTCTTTCCGTTCAGGCCCATCGGGGTTTCACCATGATGTTCAAAGGTTCCTTCACTGCCCTTATCACGCCATTTACCGAGTCCGGAATCAACGAAGCCGGTTTCCAGTCGTTTGTTGACTGGCAGATCGGTGAAGGCGTGGACGGGATCGTTCCGGTCGGAACGACCGGCGAGTCGCCGACACTTTCGTGGGACGAGCATAAACGCGTCACTGAATTGTCGGTCGAAGTAGCCAAAGGCCGCGTTCCCGTCATTGCCGGCGCCGGTTCGAACTCTACCGCCGAAGCCGTCGATTTTGCCCGACATGCACATGCTGTCGGCGCCGATGCGATTCTCGTCGTGACACCATACTATAACAAGCCGACGCAGGAAGGGCTTTACCAACACTTCAAAGCGGTTGCTGGCGCTGCCGATATTCCGCTGCTCATTTATAATATTCCGGGTCGCAGCGTGGTTGACATGTCTGTCGAAACCATGGCGCGATTGGCCAGGATTCCCAATGTGGTCGGCGTGAAGGATGCGACCAACGATCTCGCCCGTCCTTCGGCAATCCGTGACTTGATCGGCCCCGATTTCTGCCAGCTGTCCGGAGAGGATGCAACGGCGGCCGGATATCTGGCGCAGGGAGGGCACGGATGTATTTCAGTGACCTCGAATGTGGCCCCCCGGCTATGTGCCGCCATGCACAATGCATGGTGGGCCGGCGATCTGAAGACCTTCGCGGAGATCAGGGACAAGCTGGCACCGCTGCACCGCGCCTTGTTCCTCGAAAGCAGCCCGGCGCCGGTGAAATATGCCGCCGACCTGATCGGGAAAGCGCCGTCACGGGTACGGCTTCCATTGGTAGGGATCGGCGACGACACGAAGGCTGCCGTGCGCTCTGCCCTTGAGATTGCGGGCATCCTGAGCTAGACGAGAGCGCCGCCCGAGATTTCTCCTTTCCCCTCCCGCACGCCCACGGCGTCGGCCGGCTGGGATTCGGTCGGGTGGTGGATCGTGATCGGAGGTGGGCTATGGCCGTAAAGAAGGCGCCGTCGGGAAACATAGTGGGCGTCAACCGGCGCGCGCGTTTCGACTATTTCATCGACGAGACCCTGGAGGCCGGGATCATGCTGGCGGGAACGGAGGTCAAGGCGCTCCGGCTCGGTCGATTGAATCTCCAGGATAGCTATGCCGGCGAAATGAACGGCGAACTTGTGCTCATTAACGCGCATATCGGTGAGTATCCGGCCGCCAACCAGTATAATCACGAGCCCAAGCGCCCCCGCCGCCTTCTGGTGAAGCGGCGCGAGCGGGCTCGGCTGTTCGGTCTGGTTCAGCGCGAACGTGTCACGATCGTTCCGCTGAAGGTCTATTTCAACGATCGCGGAATCGCGAAGGTGGAATTGGGTATCGCCCGGGGCAAGAAGAAATACGACAAGCGTGAAACGGAAAAGAAGCGCGACTGGAACCGTGAGAAGGCCCGCCTGATGCGCGAAAAAGGATAAGCCGCGAGGGTCGCTCGCGGTTCATCCCTGACGGCCCATCGTTGATCGCGGTGCGTCGAGTCTGTCGGCCAGCCGCTTTTTACAGATCGGACTCGGAGTCATCCTGCAGTTGACCGTCGTCCATGCCGTTGTCGCTCGGGACTTCCAGCCATTCACCGGTTTCGGCGTCGAACTCGATGACAAGGGTCTGGCCTTCGGCGCCCTTTGCCTCGATGATGTAGAAGCCTGCGGCGGCTACTTCGTCGACGATGGTCACGTCGGTATAACCCCGGGCCTCGATTGCGGAAACCGCATCATCCGGCGTCATCGTCTGGGCAATCGCCGCGTTGCTCAGAAAAAAAATGCCGGCCGCAGCACAAGCGATCATTCTGTTTTTCATCAGTGCACCTTTTGAACGCATGAACCGTTGTCACGGATTGCCGAAAGTTGAATTCTCCAGTTCCTGCAGCAAAGACGGTCTGAAGTGACAAGCCGATCCGTGACAACGGTGTGATGGTGACTTCCAGCCCCATCAGATCGTCGTTCCTGGCTGTATGGCCGGTCTGCAGTGCCATTTCGTCTCGTGGCCCGTGTCTTGCTTCCGTGCGCTTGCGTTCAACGGCATTGCGCAAGGCGCGCAATAGTCCGGGCAGATCGATCGCTCAGTCCGGCTGCCCCACCGTCAGGTCATCGGGGCCGGCCAATCCGATATCCAGCAGCTCGTTGTCGGACCGAAAATTCACAGGGGTGTGGAGTTTGACGGCGCTGTATAGATACCGGCAGACTCCGAGGTCATCGTATAGGGGCGTCAATAGCCGACGACTCCAGAAGATATCCCGATGATCGACGCGCACGGAGTCGGTATAGAACAGGGGTGTGCCGCGTTTGCAAACCTGGTGATAGAGGAAATACCGGACCGCCGTATGATCATGGCTGATATAGTCTTCCAGGAAGCTGCCAGTAACGTCGTGACCGATCATGCCGTTGGCGTGCGTTCCTGACAGGCGCACACGAATCCTGTTGTCGTCCAGTGCCTCGAAAATCTGAACGTGGCCCAGCATCGGTGAAACCGCGAGCGGATCGAATGCCGACTTGGCGGCCCCGTGGTTTCTTGATAAATACAACCAATAGTCGAATAAATGTTGAAGGTCTGTGTCGTGCAGAGCCGCACGAAAGGTTCCGGAGGCCTGTTCCGCCAGACGCACTGCGGAGAACCATAGTTGACGATCGCTTTCCTTGAGGTCCGTCGCTTCGACAATCATGCATAGCCTCATTTAAGGTCCTGTTGGTGCATCCCTGCCATGTCGCCAGTCCTCGTGTTTCGAGCGGCAATCCGAAAGTCAGATTGCTGCAAGAATGGGGAAAATCGGGATGGTTATATTAGCTATACAGCTTGCAAGTTAACACCATGTAACCATTTAGCGTTGGTCGCCGGGCTTAGTGCCGGAGACTTTCCTAAAATCACTGCCTATTTTTAGGAAATAAAATCCAGGGTTGTTTGTGTAGCGGAACGGTTGAGGCTATACCCAACATTTATCGGCCTGGTCGCGCACTTTTTGGCGCCCAAAGCAGCCGAGTTGGGCCAACGACTTCAGAGCTTGAACTCCCATGGCTTCAGCCCATCAACGGGCATCGGGAATCGATGCCGGATCCGCAACGAGCCGAAACGCGTCGGACAGCAACGGCTTCCCACAATCTGTGCCGGCCCAAAATCCGTGTCTCGTCGCGCACTATGCCGGCGTTGTCGGCCGCCTTCGGGCCGAAGCGCAGCATTTGCCGCCCGAACAATCCGTCGCATTGCAGGCCGTCGCCGATCGAATCGAGCTCAGCCTGTTGCCCGGTCTGTCACCGGATAGGCTATCGACCGACTTGACCCGGCTTTAGGCCAGCTTTCTGGCTTTTCCGGATTTCAGTATCTGCGCCAGATAATGGCCAGTGTGGCTGTCCGTGTTGCCTGCGACCTGTTCCGGCGTGCCGGACGCGACCAGGCGTCCACCGCCGTCGCCGCCCTCCGGCCCCAGATCGAGCAGCCAGTCCGCCGTCTTGATGACTTCGAGATTGTGCTCGATGACGACGACGGTGTTGCCGGCGTCGACCAGCTCGTGGAGAACCTCAAGCAGTTTGCGGACATCGTCGAAATGCAGGCCCGTGGTCGGTTCGTCGAGGATATAGAGAGTTCGACCGGTCGAGCGCCGCGCCAGTTCCTTGGCCAGCTTCACCCGCTGGGCCTCGCCGCCGGACAGGGTTGTCGCGCGCTGGCCGATCTTGACATAGCCGAGACCGACCCGGGCCAGCGTCTGCATCTTGTCCCGGATCGAGGGGACGGCCTGAAAGAACACCGCTCCTTCGTCGACCGTCATGTCCAGGACTTCGGCAATCGATTTGTCGCGGTAGTGAACCTCAAGCGTCTCGCGGTTATAGCGCTGGCCGTCACATTGTTCGCAGGTCACATACACGTCGGGCAGGAAGTGCATCTCCACCTTGATCACGCCGTCGCCCTGGCACGCCTCGCACCGGCCGCCCTTGACGTTGAACGAAAACCGGCCGGGACCGTATCCCCGCGCCTTGGCCTCGGGCAGGCCGGCGAACCACTCCCTGATCGGGGTGAAGGCCCCGGTATAGGTCGCCGGGTTCGAGCGCGGCGTCCGGCCGATCGGGCTCTGGTCGATATCGATGATCTTGTCGATATTCTCCAGTCCGACGATCTCGTCATGGCCGCCGGGAATCTCGCGGGCGCCGTGCAGCGCCCGGGCGACCGCCTTGTACAACGTCTCGATGATCAGGCTGGATTTGCCGCCGCCGGAAACCCCGGTGACGCAGGTAAAGGTCCCCAGCGGGATATCGGCATCGACACTTTTCAGGTTATTCGAGCGGGCCCCACGGATGCCGAGCAGCGCCTTCTTGCGTCCGGCCTTGCGCCCCGGCCGGCGCGACGGCGGTACGGGAATGGCCTCGGCGCCGATGAGATAGCGTCCGGTCAGGCTCGCCGGATTGGCCATGATCTCGGCCGGCGTGCCTTCGGCGACGACATTGCCGCCGTTGACCCCGGCGCCGGGGCCCATATCGATTACCTGATCTGCCGACCGGATGGCGTCTTCGTCATGCTCGACGACGATCACCGTGTTGCCCAGATCGCGCAGGCGTTTCAGCGTTTCCAGCAGGCGGTCGTTGTCGCGCTGGTGCAGTCCGATCGACGGCTCGTCAAGAACATAGAGCACGCCTGTCAGGCCGGAGCCGATCTGCGAGGCGAGGCGGATGCGCTGGCTCTCGCCGCCCGAAAGCGTGCCCGAAGCGCGGCTCAGTGTCAGATAGGTCAGGCCGACGCTGGTCAAAAATCCGAGTCGGTCGTTGATTTCCTTCAGAATGCGGCTGGCGATCTCGCGATCCTTGGCCGACAGCGACTCTGCCAGCTTGCCGAACCAGATTTCCGCCTTACCGATTGAAAGTTCGGCGGCTTCAGAGATATTGCGGCCGCCGACCTTCACCGCCAGCGCCTCCGGACGCAGCCGCTGGCCGGCGCAGGTATCGCAGCTCAGGCTGCTTTGATATTTGGCCATCTCCTCGCGGATCCAGTTGCTGTCGGTCTCGCGATAGCGCCGGGTCATGTTGGGAACGATGCCTTCGAAGGTCTTGGTCGTATCGTAAGACCTCAATCCGTCGTCATAGGAGAACTTGATCTTCTGACTGCCGGATCCGTGTAGAATGCAGTTTCGCACCTCGTCGGGAAGCTCTGACCATGGCGCCTTCGTACTGACACCGAAATGGCCGGCAATGCTGTTCAGCGTCTGGCCGTAATAAGGGGACGACGATCCTGCCCAGGGCGCGATGGCGCCGCGATCGAGCGACAGTTTCGGGTCCGGCACGACAAGTTCGGGATCAATGACCGTCGTGCTGCCCAGGCCGTCGCAGGCCGGGCAGGCACCGAAC
>NZ_JBFCVL010000001.1:0-2500 GCF_040712075.1 Fodinicurvata sp. EGI_FJ10296 | reverse complement strand
TGAGAGCCCCGTATCGGTAGGTTTCTTGATTGTCATCGAGTAGGGCGGGACACGTGAAATCCTGTCTGAACATGGGGGGCCCACCCTCCAAGCCTAAGTACTCCTCAGTGACCGATAGTGCACCAGTACCGTGAGGGAAAGGTGAAAAGCACCCCGACAAGGGGAGTGAAACAGACCCTGAAACCGGATGCCTACAAACAGTTGGAGCCCCCTTGAGGGGTGACAGCGTACCTTTTGTATAATGGGTCAGCGACTTCGTATAGGCAGCAAGCTTAAGCCGTTAGGCGAAGGCGGAGCGAAAGCGAGTCTGAATAGGGCGATCGAGTTGTCTGTATGAGACCCGAAACCTGGTGATCTAGCCATGGGCAGGTTGAAGGTGCGGTAAAACGCACTGGAGGACCGAACCCACGAATGTTGAAAAATTCGGGGATGACCTGTGGTTAGGGGTGAAAGGCCAATCAAACCAGGAGATAGCTGGTTCTCCGCGAAAGCTATTGAGGTAGCGCGTCGGATGATGGCTGCGGGGGGTAGAGCACTGGATGGGCTAGGGGGCCGCGAGGCTTACCAAACCTAACCAAACTCCGAATACCCGTAAGCTTAGTCCGGCAGACAGACCATGGGTGCTAACGTCCATGGTCAAGAGGGAAACAACCCAGACCACCAGCTAAGGTCCCCAAATCATGGCTAAGTGGGAAAGGATGTGGGAAGGCCAAGACAACCAGGAGGTTGGCTTAGAAGCAGCCATCCTTTAAAGAAAGCGTAATAGCTCACTGGTCTAATCAAGCCGTCCTGCGCCGAAGATGTACCGGGGCTCAAGCCATGTACCGAAGCTGTGGATGATCTCCCCTTGCGGGGGGTCGTGGTAGCGGAGCGTTCCGTAAGCCAGTGAAGGAAGAGCCGCGAGGTCTTCTGGAGGTATCGGAAGTGAGAATGCTGACATGAGTAGCGATAAAGAGTGTGAGAACCACTCTCGCCGAAAGTCCAAGGGTTCCTGCGCAAGGCCAATCCGCGCAGGGTGAGCCGGCCCCTAAGGCGAGGCCGAAAGGCGTAGTCGATGGGAACCAGGTGAATATTCCTGGGCCTGGTGGTGGTGACGGAGGTCAAGAGTTGTTCATCCTTACTGGATTGGGTGGGCAGCGGCGATCTTCCAGGAAATAGCCCCACCTTATAGACCGTACCCGAAACCGACACAGGTGGACAGGTAGAGTATACCAAGGCGCTTGAGAGAACGATGTTGAAGGAACTCGGCAAATTGCCCCCGTAACTTCGGGAGAAGGGGGCCCCGTTTCTGGGCAACCAGGGGCGGGGGGCACAGACCAGGGGGTGGCGACTGTTTACTAAAAACACAGGGCTCTGCGAAGTCGCGCAAGACGCGGTATAGGGTCTGACGCCTGCCCGGTGCCGGAAGGTTAAGAGGAGGGGTGAGAGCTCTGAATCGAAGCCCCGGTAAACGGCGGCCGTAACTATAACGGTCCTAAGGTAGCGAAATTCCTTGTCGGGTAAGTTCCGACCTGCACGAATGGCGTAACGACTGCCCCACTGTCTCCAACATCGGCTCAGCGAAATTGAAATCTCCGTGAAGATGCGGAGTTCCCGCGGTTAGACGGAAAGACCCCGTGCACCTTTACTATAGCTTTGCAGTGGTATTAGGAGCGGCTTGTGTAGGATAGGTGGGAGGCTTTGAAGCGCCGGCGCCAGCTGGTGTGGAGCCACCCTTGAAATACCACCCTTGCCGTTCTTGATATCTAACCACCTTCCGTCACCCGGAAGTGGGACCCTGCATGGTGGGTAGTTTGACTGGGGCGGTCGCCTCCCAAAGAGTAACGGAGGCGCGCGATGGTAGGCTCAGGCTGGTCGGAAATCAGTCGTCGAGTGCAATGGCATAAGCCTGCCTGACTGTAAGAGAGACATCTCAAGCAGAGACGAAAGTCGGTCATAGTGATCCGGTGGTCCCGAGTGGAAGGGCCATCGCTCAACGGATAAAAGGTACGCCGGGGATAACAGGCTGATACCCCCCAAGAGTCCACATCGACGGGGGTGTTTGGCACCTCGATGTCGGCTCATCACATCCTGGGGCTGGAGCAGGTCCCAAGGGTTCGGCTGTTCGCCGATTAAAGTGGTACGTGAGCTGGGTTTAGAACGTCGTGAGACAGTTCGGTCCCTATCTGCCGCGGGTGTAGGACTATTGAGAAGCGCTATCCCTAGTACGAGAGGACCGGGATGGACGTACCTCTGGTGGACCGGTTGTGGCGCCAGCCGCATTGCCGGGTAGCTATGTACGGACAGGATAACCGCTGAAAGCATCTAAGCGGGAAGCCCCCTTCAAAACGAGTAGTCCCTATCAGAGCCGTGGAAGACCACCACGTCGATAGGCCGGATGTATAAGCGTGGCAACACGCTCAGCTAACCGGTACTAATCGCTCGATTGGCTTGATCGCCAACACCGCTGCCCAACACCCATGCATGGCAGCAAATCCCCATCAACGGGATCTGCCAGCAA